>NZ_JBGQOE010000070.1:0-1061 GCF_052113685.1 Flavobacterium sp. W22_SRS_FP1 | reverse complement strand
AATCAATATTTCCTGAATTGGTTATTCCTTGCGTAGTGGTGATGCCAGTTACGTCTAAAGTACCTCCTATTGTTGCTAATCCACTTGTTGAAAGTGTGTCAGAATCAATATTTCCTGAATTGGTTATTCCTTGCGTAGTGGTGATGCCAGTTACGTCTAAAGTACCTCCTATTGTTGCTGTACCATCAACATTTAAAGTCGTATCAAAATCAACTGCACCTTGTGCATTTAATGTGCTTTTCACTACTGTTGCTCCAGTTACATCTAAGGTTCCGCCAACAGTTGCATTATTCGTAACCGCTACACTATTTAAGGTAGCCAATCCACTTGTACCTAAAGTACTAAGAGAAGTATTACTTGTCACCCCTAATGTCCCCCCAATAGTCACATTATTGATAACTGATGCTCTATTTAATGTAGCTAATGCTTCTACGTTCAAGTTCCCCGATCCTGGTAAATTTTCACTAACCGTTAAATTCTTAAAATTTCCATTTGTACCAAAAATATTAGATGCATCAATCTGATTCGCACTAATCGCGGAAGCATCGATTTTGGTAGCTGTAATATTTATAAAACCCGCCGTTCCCGTGAATGTAGGAGATGCTGACAAAACCAAACTACCAGTTCCTGTTACTGTACTCGTACCTGTTCCACCATTTGCAAAAGGCAAAGTTCCCGTTACTTTTGTGCTAAGATCTATTGTTCCATTAGCAATATCATTGTTAACTATAGTACCATCAGCAATCATTGAATTAACAACTTGGTTTGCGCCAATTGTAGTTGTTCCATTATTGTCAATCGTAACATTTCCTGACAACGATCTGAAAGCATTATTCGTACCATCGGAAATAATTATTTGACCATTTGTTCCATTTGCCAATTTATTTATTCCAATCTCGGCGTTGGCATTTACGTCTGCATCTATTATTTCACCATTTAATATTTTGAGTGAAGTTACTGCATCAGCAGCTAATTTTTCTGTCGTAACATTTGCATCAGCAATCTTAGAGGTTGTTACTGCAAGATCAGCTAATTTTCCTGTGCTAACATTTAAATCAGCA
>NZ_JBGQOE010000069.1:0-1084 GCF_052113685.1 Flavobacterium sp. W22_SRS_FP1 | reverse complement strand
AAATCATTACTTCTCTTATAAATACTAGGTTTATATGGCTTTTAATTCCGTGATAATACACGGGTAATGTTCCCATCGTGGTCACAGTAGTACCAAAAACCTCTAAAGAAATTTAGGGGTTTTTTTACGGCATTTTTTCAACCAAATTTTCGAGAAATTCTAAGATTTAATTTAAAAATAAATCAATACCGTTCACTAATTAAAGTAGTTTAAAGGCATTAACGAATGTTTAAGCTGATTTCAGTCAATAATTTACAGATGGACAACTGATAAAAATCTCTACGAAAGAAACTTCTTTAGTCTCTAAACAAAAAAAAGGATAGCTATAAATACTACCCCCTTTTTTATCCGAAATTTTTTTTTTACATTTCGTCAACTACTTCATATACTTGTTTATCAATTGCCCGTTTGACATCAATAAAGAACGTTTTGTCCTCCTCTTTTTCTAACACTATCGTTAATTCCTCAAAGCTCCTGCCATTTAGAAATCGAACAGCTTTAATTCGTTTAGTAAGCTTATTTAATTCAGTATCGCTTAGATCAAACTTGGATATACCTTTACAATTAAATTTACTATAGGACTTGAGAGTAATTTTAGTACTGTCTTCAAAAAGTATTGTTAAGTCATCTTTTTCCAAGCAAGTACCAATGCCAACAGATTCAACAATTATCCCAGTATATACAAAAGCCTCATTTTTCATTTCAAGTGATGGCTTCACAATGAAACCTACTTTTTTGCCATCCAGACTTAAAAGACTTTCGTTTGTATAAATATATTCTTTGTCTGTCATTACGTCCTCGTGATACAAAATCTTGACGTTATTCTGTGCGAATGCATTTAACCCGATAAATAGAATTAATATCAGTACTGTTTTTTTCATTTTCATTTTTTTTAAGTAAGCAATTAAATAATCAAACCAACAACTACTATTAAGTAGTCTATTTTAGATTATAATTTTATTGGCTAATCGTCTTCACATAAGCTGTACAATACAATTTTATAGTAATAACCCGTTGGGTGTAATTATTTGAGGTAAAAAATATTGATTAGATATTGCTCAAGATACTGAAATTCAGTATCTTG
>NZ_JBGQOE010000068.1:0-1102 GCF_052113685.1 Flavobacterium sp. W22_SRS_FP1 | reverse complement strand
ACTAGATTCAATTAGTTAATGCAACTCTCAGGAAAAGGGATAGGATAATTTTTTCAAAAGAAAGGACATTAAAGTCCTCTCCTTCGAATGGAATAAATTGTCTTTATTTACTCCTGACCAAAGTTGTAAATAATGAGCCATTTAACCAGTGAACAAAGGTATACTATTAGTGTATTATTAGAGCAGAATTTCAGTAAAAGCGAAATAGCAATAGTTATTAAAAAAGATAAGTCAGTTTTAACACGAGAGCTAAAACGTAATTGTGATTTACGCAGTGGTAACTATGATTTTGATTTAGCTCAACGGAAATATGAAAAACGACAAAAAGACAAAACCAAAAGAAATGATTTAACAGTTGAAATTAAAGAGAGGATTAAAGAATACCTCCAACAAGAGTTAAGTCCAGAACAAATAGTAGGTGTTTGCTCAAAAAACGGATTGTCTTGTGTGTCAACAGAGTCTATTTATCAACATATTTGGAAAGATAAAAAAGACAAGGGGAATTTGTATTTAGGTCTCCGAACAACTGGTAAAAGATATAGAAAAAGAGGAAGTAATAAAGATTCCAGAGGTATCTTAAGTAACAGAAGGTCGATTGAAGATCGACCTGAAATTGTTGATTTAAAGCAACGTTTTGGAGATTTAGAGATAGATACTATAATCGGGAAGAATCACAAAGGTGTCATAGTGACCATAAACGATAGAGCCACTGGTATACTGAGGATGAAAAAAATAAAAGCTAAAGAAAGCGAATTGGTTAAACAAGCGACAATTGAATTACTCGAGAACTGGAAGCCCTATTTGTTTACATTAACATCCGACAATGGAAAAGAGTTTGCAATGCATCAAGAAATCGCAACAGCATTAGAAATCGACTTCTATTTTGCAAATCCTTACAGTCCTTGGCAACGTGGGGCAAATGAAAATCTAAATGGACTTATAAGGCAGTATATACCCAAATCGACCTCTTTTGAAGAAATAACTGTCGAAAGAATTATAGAAATACAAGAAAAATTAAATAACCGTCCGAGAAAAAGATTTAATTTTGAAACACCAAATTATATGTTTAACCAAAAAGTTGCATTAGTAACTTGAATTCAGC
>NZ_JBGQOE010000067.1:0-1116 GCF_052113685.1 Flavobacterium sp. W22_SRS_FP1 | reverse complement strand
TAAACCTTGGATTCCTTGATCTCCTTTGTCACCTTGCGGTCCAGTTACTCCTTGAACCCCTTGAGGTCCAGCTACTGTTGAAGCAGCTCCGGTTGCTCCAGTATCTCCTTTTAATCCCTGAATTCCAGTATCACCCTTTGCTCCAGTTGCTCCTATATCTCCTTTCACTCCCTGAATTCCTATATCTCCTTTTGCTCCAGTTGCCCCTTGAACCCCTTGTGGTCCAGCTACTGTTGAAGCAGCTCCGGTTGCTCCAGTATCTCCTTTTATTCCCTGAATTCCTGTATCACCCTTTGCTCCAGTGGCTCCTGCTAAACCTTGTATTCCTTGATCTCCTTGCGCTCCGGTATCTCCTTGAACCCCTTGTGGTCCAGCTATTGTTGAAGCAGCTCCGGTTAAACCTTGGACTCCTTGCTCTCCTTTATCACCCTTAGCTCCAGTGGCTCCTGCTAAACCTTGTATTCCTTGATCTCCTTTGTCTCCTTTATCACCCTGCACTCCCTGAGGTCCAGCTATTGTTGAAGCAGCTCCGGTTAAACCTTGAATTCCTTGATCTCCTTTGTCACCTTGCGCTCCAGTTGCTCCGGTATCTCCTTTTGCTCCCTGAGGTCCAGCTACTGTTGAAGCAGCTCCAGTTAAACCTTGGATTCCTTGATCTCCTTTGTCTCCTTGCGCTCCAGTTGCTCCGGTATCTCCTTTTAATCCCTGAATTCCAGTATCACCCTTTGCTCCAGTGGCTCCTGCTAAACCTTGTATTCCTTGTTCTCCCTTATCACCTTGCGCTCCAGTTGCTCCTTGAACCCCTTGTGGTCCAGCTACTGTTGAAGCAGCTCCAGTTGCTCCTGTATCTCCTTTTAATCCCTGAATTCCAGTATCACCCTTTGCTCCAGTGGCTCCTGCTAAACCTTGGATTCCTTGATCTCCTTTGTCACCTTGCGGTCCAGTTACTCCTTGAACCCCTTGAGGTCCAGCTACTGTTGAAGCAGCTCCGGTTGCTCCAGTATCTCCTTTTAATCCCTGAATTCCAATATCACCCTTTGCTCCAGTTGCTCCTGCTAAACCTTGTATTCCTTGATCTCCTTTATCTCCTTGCGCTCCAGTTGCTCCGGTATCTCC
>NZ_JBGQOE010000066.1:0-1373 GCF_052113685.1 Flavobacterium sp. W22_SRS_FP1 | reverse complement strand
AAAAAGAAAGAATTCTACATTTCGAACACCTCTAAATTGCGATCTAAAAGCTTTTATTTTAGCGTTGAAAGATTCAGCTGAAGCATTGGTGCTTCTGTTGTCGAAATAGTTTAATATGGTTTGATAATGATTCATTATCGATCTTGAGATTGTATTGAAAGATTTAAATCCAGATTGATTTACTTTTTCGTGCCATCTTGCCAACCTTGAAAGTCCAATGACTTTATCTGTTGTTTTCTCAAAAATGTGTCTTAAATCCTGAGCTAAATCATAGGCTTTTTTAATGTCAGGATACAATTCAAATAGTACTTCGGCTCGTTCTGTTTGATTTTTAGACCACTTTGATTGGTGTTTATATAGAAAATATCGACTTCTGGCTAACAGTTGTTTGACGGTATCATCATTTGTCAATAGCACGGGTTTATATTTTTTCTTTGATGCTCTGGCTTTTTCTATTGCTTCGTTTTCCTGATCAATGGCTTGCCAGCGGTATTTTATTCTTATTTCCTGTAATGCTTCTAATGCTAGTTTTTGTACATGGAATCTATCTGTGACGCGAGTTGCATTAGGGAAACATTTTTTGGCAATTAAGCCCATGTTCGCTGCCATGTCTAAGGTGATTTCGGTAACCTGATTTCGTTTTTTA
This sequence comes from Flavobacterium sp. W22_SRS_FP1, assembly GCF_052113685.1. Lineage (NCBI taxonomy): Bacteria > Pseudomonadati > Bacteroidota > Flavobacteriia > Flavobacteriales > Flavobacteriaceae > Flavobacterium > Flavobacterium sp. W22_SRS_FP1. The sequence goes on along the minus strand of NZ_JBGQOE010000066.1, from coordinate 727 downwards.
AGCGGAATTTGTTCGATAATAGCAATAACTGACTCCGCTTTAGTGCCAGCAATCATTGCTACTATAGATCCTTTTTTACCTTTAGCGGCTTTGTTGGTCAAAATAGTATAGAGTTCACCATTAGATAAGGAGGTTTCGTCTATTGATAAGCGTTTACCGATGTTTTCTGGAAAAATAAGCCAATCTTTCGCATGTGGTTTTTGATTCCAGCTTTTAAAATCACTTAAGAAGTCTTTGTATTGATGTTGTAGATTTTTACCGCTAACACCATAGAAAGAAGCAATAGCATTGCAGTCATTAGCCTTGGAATCTATTGATTTCTTTTAAAAAAGACGCGAACTCCTGTGTTACCCGAGTTCCGTCTGCTACTAAATTCCAATCTCTAAATACAACTTGTCCAGTATCTTCGTTAAGCCATCTCCTGCGGGTGATATGTAGATATACCTGATGTCCACGAATTGGAAAATCTTGAACTGTTATCTCATCAAAGAACCCTTTTGAGCTTAATTTGTTTTGACGATATTCTTTGGGGATTGAATTAATCTCTTTCAAGTATAGATGAAGTATTTCTTCTCCTTTTTTATAGCGAGTCAGTTCAAAGTATTCAACTATGATTTCGGGAAGTAACAACTTGAGAAGGTCGACAAAAGAATCTTGCATTTCTATATAATTTTGAAATACAAATATCTCTATTTTTATATTTCCCCACAACATTTAGACTTGATCC
>NZ_JBGQOE010000065.1:0-1476 GCF_052113685.1 Flavobacterium sp. W22_SRS_FP1 | reverse complement strand
GTTTTGCTTTCTCTTTTCTTTTAATATAAACCCGGTTTCCCGTGCATCACTTACTCAATATCTATATGAACTTGCTTGTTATTGCGGGTGCAAAACTACCACCTTTATTGCATTATTCAAGCTTTTTATTACCCTTTTTTTCTCTTTTTCTTAACTTTGAGTTTAAATTACTGAAAACCCGACTCTTGAGAATGAAAGTTTTTCACATCGCATTGACTTATACCTGCCGAAAAGGCTCAATGTCCCCACTAGACCGAACCTTATCTGGCTCCTAAGGCAGGGCTCTGGGAAACTTACACTCCCTTTCACCTCCAGTCGTACCCCATAAACCCTTCCTAAAAAAACAAAATAATCATATAGCAACTGGACAAGGAACTGTTAACACTCATTTAAAGCCCAACAAACAAACAAAAAAACAAAAAAAAAAAAAAAAACAAAACAGCGAGCAGCGGCTTTTTAAAAATAAAAAAGCCCTTCCAATTCTAAATAACCTATTCCGTTTAACGCCCAGTCCGCGCTCAATTGCCGTAAGGAAAGAACAATCACATGGCACTTATCCAAAAAAATATTCTTTTCGGGAATGAAAAATTCAATAAAGCAATCCCCTTTGAACAGTATCCATGCCTTTTAAACTCCAGGGAGAAACATTCTCACCCGTGAAATATCTTTTTTCTTTAGTGTATGCCGGGAAAACCGCATCCTTTCTCAGAATAATCCAGTAATAACCATAAGCTTGTTTGTAATGTAAAGACAATAGAGGTCACAAATTCCGCAGTCGAACAGGAATTTGCTCCGAGTGCCTATTTTATTTGACCCAGAATTAATATACTCAAAATGGATTTCTTCAAAACAGGTCCTTTCTAAAAGTAAAACAATTTCTCCTATTTACACAAATACTTAATTTCGCTTTCCCACAGCTACATCTAATCTTGTTCATCCCACTTACTAATCATCCCGTTTTATAGCCTAGTCAACTTAAAGACCTGCGTACGTTCTTTGAAGGTCATAATAAAACATTAAGATCTCAATTCAATACTATTCGAGATGTAGAATCCTTCCATTTTAGACCAAATAGCGTTTATGATCGATTTTTATCGCTCCAAAGGTTTTGAACTTGATTCCTTTAAATCTAATGATCCATAACGAATCAATAGCAAACAACAATTAAGCTATTTCCATAATAGAAGTATCAATGCTTTCTCTGAATCTTTCAACGCTAAAATAAAAGCTTTTAGATCGCAATTTAGAGGTGTTCGAAATGTAGAATTCTTTCTTTTTAGGCTAACTAATATTTATGCTTAAATTTCGCTACTCCACAGGTTTTGGACTTGATCCGTTTTTAGACTAAATAATATTTATGCTTAAATTTTGTCGCTCCACAGGTTTTAGGATTGATCCCGGATCAAGTCTAAATGTTGTGGGGAAATATAAAAATAGAGATATTTGTATTTCAAAATTATATAGAAATGCAAGATT
>NZ_JBGQOE010000064.1:0-1505 GCF_052113685.1 Flavobacterium sp. W22_SRS_FP1 | reverse complement strand
GGCACTGAAAAAGTCTTTTTAGGAATTAATTGTTAATAAAAAGGAGTAGAAAACTATAGTTTTTTGCTCCTTTTTTCGTATTTTTAATGGTACTCAAAAGGCTTTTAGATGTTAGTTCAACAACAAAAAATTCAATTCAGTCCGTACTCTTCGTTATATGATTTAATCGTTCCCAAGGACAATATGCTAAGAAAAATCAATGAGTTGATCGATTTTTCATTTATCTATGATGAGTTGCTAAATAAATACTGTACAAATAATGGTCGCACAGCAGAAAGTCCTGTGCGTATGTTCAAGTATTTACTTCTGAAAACAATTTATACCGTTTCAGATGTTGATGTAGTGGAGCGTTCCCGTTTTGATATGTCCTTTAAGTATTTTTTGGAAATGGCACCAGAAGAAGATGTTATCAATTCTAGTACGTTAACAAAATATAGAAAAAGACGTTTGAAGGACACCGACTTATTAAATCTATTGATTAGTAAAACGGTGACTATAGCCGTTGAAAAGGGCATTATCCGTTCTAAGTCTATTATAGTTGATGCCACACATACTTTATCGAGATCAAATCCATTTTCGGCAATTGAAGTATTGCGTGAGCGTTCAAAACTACTGCGAAAAACGGTTTATTTATTTGATGACCAATGGAAAGAACGTATGCCAGAGAAGAACAATACCAATGAATTAGAAATGGAATTGGCCTATTGTAAAGAGTTGGAGAGACGGCTAGAAAAAGAACAATCTTTAAGTTCTATACCTGCGGTGAAAGAAAAATTAAACTTGCTTAAAGAAACGATAGAAGACACTCAGGAAAATTTTACCCTATCAAAAGATACAGATGCTAAAATGGGGCATAAATCCGCTGATAGTTCCTTCTTCGGCTATAAGACTCATTTAGCGATGACCGAAGAGCGCATCATTACAGCAGCTGTAGTCACATCAGGCGAAAAAGGAGATGGCCCGGAGTTACCTAAACTTTTAGAAATTAGTCAGGAAAACGGAATCGATGTTGATACAATTATTGGCGATGGAGCCTATACAGGAAAAGAAAATCTCAAACTCACAAGTGGGCAAAATATTAAAGTGGTAGCGAGACTAAATGTTACAATAGCTCAAGGGGCTAGAAAAGACGAAGATAAATTTGATTACAATAAAGATGCCGATAGATTTATTTGTCCTGCTGGTCACATGGCTATACGAAAGGCTCGCGTAGGCAAAAAAAATGTTGGAACTAATCAAAAACAAACCTACTATTTTGATGTGGAAAAATGTAAGACCTGCTCTTTAAAAGAGGGGTGTTATAAAGAAGGAGCCAAGACAAAAACATATTCGGTGTCCATAAAATCGGACTTACACCAAGGACAAATCAGCTTTCAAGAAACTGACTATTACAAAGAAAAAGCAAAACACCGATATAAAATAGAAGCGAAAAATAGTGAGTTGAAAAATGTACATGGTTATGATAGAGCAATATCATATGGCATTACCAATATGCAAATGCAAGG
>NZ_JBGQOE010000063.1:0-1557 GCF_052113685.1 Flavobacterium sp. W22_SRS_FP1 | reverse complement strand
TGTATTGACCCCTTAAATAATCGGACACAATTATAAATCAAAAACTATAATTTTGTACGATGGAAAAACGAAAATTCACCAAAGAAGAGAAGCTAAAAATCATAAAAGAAGCTTCAGAACAAGGCGTTAAACAGACACTAGAGAAATACTCGGTTTTTCCTGCGAGTTATTATGCTTGGAAAAAGAAAATGGAAACAATGGGCGAAGAGGGTTTTTCTCATGGAATGACCCCAGACCAACTTAAACGCATTCGAGAACTGGAAAAAGAAAATAAGCTGCTAAAAGAGATTGTTATCCAAAAGGAATTAGAAGGCAAATTAAAAGACGAATTGTTAAAAAAGAAATTAGCCTTGGAGAAAAAAAAGAGATTGTGAGAAGTTACATTTTTCAAGGCTTGAAAGCAGAAGTAGCTTTTCAAATATCTGGGATAACAAAACATCAATATTATTATCAAAAGAAGAAAACCAAGCAAGGTCGAGTTTGTTCTATTAATACATTTTACACCGATAGTTATGGACAAAAAGCGGAAGTTTCCAATGATTTTGTTACCCAAGAAATGAAGCAAGTTCACCAAGATTCAGACACCGATTATGGCTATCAAAAAATGAAAACTGCATTGCAAATCAAGGGTTATAACATCAATCATAAGAAAGTATATCGATTGATGAAAGAAGCTCAATTGTTACAGGAAAAACATCAAAAACCTTCTAAGACTAGGGTAAAATACCGCAAGGTTTTTCCAAGTCAGCCTTTTGAAGTCCTGGAAATGGACATCAAATTTGTTTGGGTAGAGCAGTACAAAATGCATTGTTATGTTTTGACGACCATTGACACTTTTACCCGCATTGTCTTGCACTGGATGGTTGCCTATTCTATAAAAAAACAGGATGTAAAACGTGCTTGGGAACATATTATAATCAATCATTTACAGCCAAATAATTGCTTGGAAAGAGGAATTAATATTGAGGTTCGCAATGATAATGATAGTCGGTTCTCTGCAAAGTTGATTCAGGAATTTTTTAAAGAGAACTATCTCAACCAAGTATTTACACATCCATATACGCCACAAGAAAATGGTCATATTGAAAGTTTTCATGCGATTTTGGCAAAAAAACTACGCCCTTTTAATTTTTGGTCGATCGACGAATTAGAAGAGGTTTTGACGCTATTCTATGAAAAATACAATAATGAACGCTTGCATTCATCGGTGTGTAATTTGCCTCCAAATATCTTTTTAGAATGTTGGAACAAAGGACTAATCGAACAAAACAGAGACGAAATAAAATGGAAGATAAAATTCAAACTCAAGATACCTTATAATCAAATATCGGGCAATACGAGCTTGAAGTGCAGTTCCTTGCAAAATTTAGTGATTCTGCCTTTTTCGGCGGATGAACTGAATTTTAATAAAAAAGAAATGATCAGGCCTGAAACATCTCTACAAACATCGGTATAAAACTCGCCCTTGTTTGTTCCTTGCAAAGCAAAGATATTTACTTATTTTGTATGTTTGTAAAACTTAAAATGTTAAAGTCCGATTATTAGGGGGTTAGACCA
>NZ_JBGQOE010000062.1:0-2248 GCF_052113685.1 Flavobacterium sp. W22_SRS_FP1 | reverse complement strand
GACTTTAATGTCCTTTCTTTTGAAAAAATTATCCTATCCCTTTTCCTGAGAGTTGCATTAACTAATTGAATCTAGTCATGAATATCTTGTCTTCGGTTGTAAATGTGCTCCGGAATAAAAGGTAATTGGTCTTTCATTTTTAGAATTTAATTCAAATCTTATGCTGCTGACTTAATTAGTAGCTGTGCTTGTCCCCTGTATGTCTAAATGATATCCGTCAGCTTTCGGATAATAATTTCTCAGTTAATTCCATAGTTGTTTATTGAAGCAATGTGTAAATTTTGTTTTTTAGTTAAAAGGAATCTTGATGTTAATATAATCTTCGCGGCTAATGAAACAAACTATTTCCTTATTCAAAATATTAAAGACTAATTTTACCTTAGTCTAATATCATTAACTATTCTTGATATTTTTTAAAGCATCACTCAATGCACTTACTGTTTCTTTTAAATCTTTCGTATTAAAACTAAATAATGTTTCACTTTTATCTGGATGAATTTTCGGCTGGTTATACACCAGTTCAATAGATTTCAATAGCATTAGTTGACGAGAATTATTATCCTCTTTGTCTGCATTTGATAGCATTTCAGAATAAGCTGTTAGCGTCATCGCTACCGCCGACTTGAAAGCATACTCTTCTTGAAGATTTCTTTCTTTTTTGTATTGTGAAAACACAAAACCTAATAATACAAATGCGGGTGAAGTTTTTATAATATTAATCATAATATTAAGCCATTGATTTTCAAAATGTGGAGATAGACAAGTAAATACCACTACTATCCAAATTAAAGTTATTAATGACATTATTGGTACTGCCCATTTCCAAAAAGTTAAACCCTTTTCTAATTTTTCTTGTCTTTGATCAAATTTTGAACCTAATGCACCATCGGCAGCCATTCCTGTTAAACGAACGATTTCTTCTTTGTTACTTTCAATAAATTCAATACCTTCTTTTGATTTTTTTAAATCTTCCAATGCTGTTGCAATTGCCGTTTCTAATTTAATTTTTAATGCTGAATTGTCTTTTTTAATTGCCGTGAAATCAGTTTCATATTCTGTAATACTTTCAGAAACCGTTGTAACTTTATCCTTGATATTCTTTAATATTCCGTCAATTTCCGTATCCTTATTTTTGGCATTAGAAACTACTAGATTTAACTCTGTTAATTGTGAATTTGCAGTAGAAAGTAAGGTTGTAATTTGGGTTAACTCCAGTTTTTTTTCATCGATAAAAACTTTAAAATCAGAAGTTGTAGTTTCTAAATTTGTTTTTAAACTGTTATAAACGATTAGGTTCTTCTCTAGTGCCTTTTGATTTAGATTGATTAAAGTTTTTTGTTTCTTTAACTCTTCTAAATCAAGAGGATGAGACTTTACAACTGACTTGTTCCAAAAACCATTTTTTATTTGATAATGAATTAATTTGTCTAATAAGGTTTCTACTTGATTGAACTCTTTACTATTCAAATAATTTTGAATTTGTACTAGATCTGCGTTTACATTTACCGTACCAAAATCATTCGAAAAATTTTCAGTAGATGGTAAAAGTAATCCTAAACCATTTTCTAATTCATTTTCTAATTGTGATACCATTTTATTAAGAAGAAAAAGAAATTCTGTACCACTATATTTATTAAAACTAATTTTATTAAAATCAGTTTCAGTAGGATAAGCATCTAATAATAGTTGATTAACATCTAGATTCCTTAATACCTCTAAAGTAGTAAGAGCGCCTTGTTTTTGACTTATGTTCATATCCTTTTTAATTATTTATTTAGTTTTCTATGGACTTCCTTTTTTAATTTCCCTCTACAATCTTAATTTCTTCATCACTCAAACCATACAATTCATAAACCATAGTGTCTATTTCTTGTTCTAATGCTTGCGTATCGGCTTTTGGGTCTTGAGATTTTAAGTAAAGAATTTCGTTGACTTTTATTACAATTTTATTTTCGAAATCTTTATTTTCTTTTATAGGAATTTGTCTTAGATCTTCTGGGTAAATACTTGAATAACTTCCTTGTAATGTATCAGTACTTAAAAACTTACTGAAAAAATAGGTTGTTAGTTTGGAATTTAAAACTGCAGTTATAAACTTAATAGAAAATTCAGAATTAATAATAATGTTCCATTTTTTTTCTGGTTTTTGAAATTTTAAAATTTCATCATTCCATTGGTCTAACCCCCTAATAATCGGACTTTAACATTTTAAGTTTTACAAACATACAAAATAAGTAAATATCTTTGC
>NZ_JBGQOE010000061.1:0-2344 GCF_052113685.1 Flavobacterium sp. W22_SRS_FP1 | reverse complement strand
GCAAAGATATTTACTTATTTTGTATGTTTGTAAAACTTAAAATGTTAAAGTCCGATTATTAGGGGGTTAGACCACTGACTGAAGAGAAAGTTAGGGTTAGATTTATTTCTCTTGACTTCAAATATCAGGTAATAAATATTATTCAAGAGATTAGACGAGGGACAAAAATAAAAGAATAATTAACCTATTTAACAATCTAAACCTAAGTAATATTATAAGTTTAAAAATTATGTTTAGAATTTATAACCCAAGTAAACAATTATAAAAATCATTAACTAAAGCAAATATAATATGTGTAAAATTATCCGTTCTTTGATATTAATTTTAATTATTTCAAATATGTCTTGTAGTTCTGATGATGACATATTCGAAGAAACAAAAGTTCCTCCCACAACAAATGTGGATCCAGTCACAATTCAAGGCAAAAAAAATCAGTTTGACATAAAATCTATCGCGAACATTGTTTTGTTAAATAAGTCGGTCAATTTGCCAACAGGCAAAACGATAGCGTCAAAGAGTGTAGGTAACTTTTTTTTAACAGATGACAAAGGAAACATTACCAATTTAAAAATCCCAAATGCCAAAGACTATATATTAACTGTAAACTCGTTAATGGAATGTTCTAAGAATTTGATTTTAGTATCAGGGATTTTAAATGTGGAATACTTGGATGGAACAACAGATGCTCTAAGTAATTTCATTTTAGACAAAACAGACGGAGCTTTTTATAAATTATCTGATTTGGCTTATACTCAATTTGTAAATGTGTATGCTAAAATAAATCAAAGTAGTCGATGGATAAATGGTAGTTTACAATTTGATGATAATAATGCTGTGTATTTAAAAGGAAATAATACAGGAGCTGTGCAGGAAATATATAAAGCTGAATTTGTTAAGATAAGCGAGGAAGCTATGGAGGTTAAATTTACAACGATTAACCTCATCGCTCAGAACAATCGATTTAATTATTATGTATTAGGCAATGGTGATATATTATACACTTATAATTTTAACCAATTTGGTGTTTGGAAAATTCGGTTTAGTGCTGGACAAACAATTGCTTTGTCGGATTTAAATAACAGTTCGCCATTGGATGTGGATGGTGTTAACTATTTTGAAAACATAAATTCGGATGGTTGTTTTGGTGTTCGAGCATCAGATGGCGGGTTTGTTTTTTTTATATCTGGACAAGAAATTAAAGGTATGTTGACCCCCTATTTTATAAAACCTTTTAGATTAACTACAAATAATGGTTCATTTACACTTCAACCTATTCCACTCAGCATTCCATATAGGGAGGAACATTTAAATAAATTGCATGAACTAGCGTCTGCAAATGAAATGTTCTATTTTAACTCAAATAACTTACATGTTTTCACGAGTTGGGGTGGTCATTTTGATGCACAAGAGACCATTTGGTGGTCCTTTGATGATCTAACGAATACAGTCAAAACCGCTTTTACAAAATACTCTAGTGCTGAGTTTGGGGCGTATTATAATTTAATTGGGCGTTCTGATGATTATGCTTGTATACCGATAGGACAAGATGTGCATTTTGTCAATTTTGAAAATTTAACTGAAAACGTATTTAAAAATATAGGATTTGAAATTTTCAAAACGGAATATAGAAATAACAATGTACTTCAATTCTACGGAATTAGTTACGCTTCAGGAAAAAAAGTTTATGGCGAGATAGGACAAACAGGAGATGTGAAAATAATAAATGAATTTGAAGATAGTACGATAGAGGTGAAAGATATTGTTAAAATCGGAAATTTCTAAGATAAGACATGATATTGAATAATAAATTAGTGAATAGTAATGATTTCAAATATTGATCTACACAGTTGAGAAGAGGGGATAATTGCATTAACTTTAATAGTTACAGTTTCTAACGGAAATATAGAGTAACCTCACATTGCTCATGATAAGAAGGAAAACGGCAAAATCACACTAATAGGAAATAGTTTGGAGTTGTTGTCACCGCTATCCTTTGAAAGCGAATTAGCAGTGCAAACATACCCAAACCCAACAAAGGATCGTATAACAATTACCGCTCCTGAGAATTTTATTTAAAAAAAAATAGAAATGTATAATAGTTTAGGGCAATTTGTGGGACAGTATACTAAAAGTACGTTCTCGATTCAAAATCATGCCAGTGGTAATTATTTCTTGAAAATTTATACATCAGGGGGTATCACCACAAAAAAAATAATTAAATTGTAATAAATTTAGAATTGGTTTTAAATTGAAGATAAGTAAGTTACTGGTCTAACCCCCTAATAATCGGACTTTAACATTTTAAGTTTTACAAACATACAAAATAAGTAAATATCTTTGCTTT
>NZ_JBGQOE010000060.1:0-2586 GCF_052113685.1 Flavobacterium sp. W22_SRS_FP1 | reverse complement strand
CGGAGCAACCACTACAAATGGTATTTCAGATTCAGCTACCATTGCTGCAAACATTTTAACTGTATCAGGCACAACTAGTACCTCAGGGATAACCAATACAGGAACTTTAGCTGTAACAGGATTAAGCACTACTGCAGGAATAAGTAATACAGGAAATATTGCTAGTACAACTTTAGGAGTAAGCGGAGCAACCACTACAAATGGTATTTCAGATTCAGCTACCATTGCTGCAAACATTTTAACTGTATCAGGCACAACTAGTACCTCAGGGATAACCAATACAGGAACTTTAGCTGTAACAGGATTAAGCACTACTGCAGGAATAAGTAATACAGGAAATATTGCTAGTACAACTTTAGGAGTAAGCGGAGCAACCACTACAAATGGTATTTCAGACGCATCTACTATTGCTGCAAACATTCTAACTGTTTCAGGCACAACGAGTACCTCAGGGATAACCAATACAGGAACATTAGCTGTAACAGGATTAAGCACTACAGCAGGAATAAGTAATACAGGGAATATTACCAATACAGGAAATATTGCTAGTGCAACCTTAGATGTAAGCGGAGCAACCACTACAACAGGAATTACTAATACAGGTTCTTTTACTAATACAGGTATAACTAATTTAAATGGAGCTTTAAATCTTAGTTCTAGTAGTACACTTACAACTGCAGGAACAGTTAGAATTACAGATAATACTGGATCTGCTTCTACTGCTTCAGGAGCTTTAGTGGTAACTGGGGGTGTTGGTATCGGCCAAAACTTAAATGTTGGAGGAACTGCAACATTTAATAATACTGCAACATTTAATCAGCCTGCAAATTTTAGAAATGTCAATACTTTTGATGCTACCACATATTTTAATGGAACAACAACAATAGGTGATTCAGATACAGATATATTTACTATAAATAGTACTATATCGGGATTAACTCCATTAGTTTTTGAGGGTCAAACTGCTGATAATTTTGAAACAACATTAAGAATTACGGATCCAACGGCAGATAATACTATCACATTACCTAACGCATCTGGTACAGTATCTTTGACAACAGCTACTGAAACACTATCCAATAAAACAATGGATTCAAATACGGTTGCTGTTACCCAAGCAATAACTAATAGTTCTACGGCTATCGCAACCACGGAGTTTGTAGCTAAAACGAGATCATTTAGTAATATAAAAACGATCACTACTAATTATACAATAGACATCACAGATTCTACGATTATCGTTAATCCTGCCTCGCCTATGACAATAACAGTGCCGGTTAGTAATGATTTTATAGGCAAAATAATTACTATTCGTAATATTGATACTGATGCCGTGGTTATAAGTCTTAGTGTTAATGGGGGGGGGATAATTATAGAGGATGAAAAGGTTAATGCAACCCAAATAAATTCTACTAAAACTTTACGAATGCAGTTTGATGGAACTAATTGGTATGCTCTTGATTAATAAAAATTTAATAAATTTAAATACTATGAAGCTAAATACATTTTCACAATTAGTGGTTTTTACTTTAATTCTCATCTGTACTGTAACTAAGGTTTCTGGTCAAAATGCTCAAAAAATAGGGGGTAGTACATTTTATGTTCATCCTGGAGCTATTTTAGAGTTAGATAGTAACACTAGGGGATTCTTACTTCCTCGAATGTCGTCTAGTAACATGAATGGTATTCTTACAGGTAAAAGTGGCCAAGAAATAATTGATGCTAAAGGTATGATGGTGTACTGTACTGATTGTGGTACTGGCGAGTTAAGAATGTGGGATGGTACTCAATGGGGTATGACCATGACTACCACTGGTTTAGCAAAATTAGACGAAGTAGATGTTACAAATACCTTACTAGTACGAGGTGCAACTACATTGAGTAGTGCCGCGGTTGGAACTACTTTAGCAGTAACAGGAGCAACAACTCTAAGTTCTACTTTAGGAGTAACCGGAGCTACAACTACAGCAGGAATAACTAATGCTGGAACATTAACCAATACAGGTAATGCTACTGTTAGTGGTACTCTAGGAGTAACGGGTGTGGCTACTTTTACAGCACAACCTATTCTTAGTTCATTAACAGCATCACAAGCTGTCTTTACAGACGGTTCAAAAGGACTAGTTTCTAATGCTATCACAGGCACAGGTAATGTGGTTATGTCAACTTCACCAACCTTAGTAACACCAACATTAGGAGTTGCGACAGCAACAAGTCTTAATAAATTGACGATTACCGCGCCTGCGAGCTCTGCGACTTTAACAATAGCAAATGGTGGTACTTTGGCTACGGCGGGCTCTTTTTCACAAACATTGACAGCGACTGGGACTACTAATGTTACTTTGCCTGTATCAGGCACCTTGGCTACATTAGCAGGAACAGAGACCTTAACAAATAAAACCTTGACTGCACCAGTGATGACTGCACCAGTTTTAGGAACTCCAGCATCAGGAACGCTTACAAATGCTACTGGTTTGCCAATTGCTACAGGGGTTATCGGTTTAGGTACTAATGTTGCAACATTTTTGGCAACGCCTTCTTCAGCAAATTTAGCAAGTGCATTGACGGATAAAACAGGAACTGGAG
>NZ_JBGQOE010000059.1:0-3724 GCF_052113685.1 Flavobacterium sp. W22_SRS_FP1 | reverse complement strand
GAAAAAGATTTAATTTTGAAACACCAAATTATATGTTTAACCAAAAAGTTGCATTAGTAACTTGAATTCAGCAAATAAAAAGATTACTTCACAATACTTATAACTTCATCGGAGTTCAATGAATTTCATTTGAAACGAAAAGCGGACTCCATTTTCTAAAACAACCAAAACATCTGCTCCTAAAACTAAAAAAGAGTTAAGGGAAGAATGAACAATTCTACAGGAAATGCGGCCTAACTTCTAGCTTGGCTTTCTTCGCACCTTTGTACCAACAAAAAGAAACAATAGAGATTATGAAAACAATACATAAAATTATCGAAGGCTTTAAAAACATTTTAGGTTTTAATGCTCTAAATAAAACACCACAGCTAATTCCAGTAACATCAGACAATTTTTGCCAGAATATGGCAAACACGGATAACTGTTGTGACGAAAACAACTTATTCATTTAATTATTAATTTACACTAAAAATAAAATCATGTCAAATTTCAACGTACCAACAAGAGAAGAAGTTTCTGAAAACAATCAAGCCATTTTTGATAACCTAGAAAAAGGCGTGGGATTTGTTCCCAACATTTACGCAGCGATGGCGCATTCTAAAAATGCCTTGGCTAGCTACATGCAATTTTTGGGAGCAGCAACCTCATTAAACAACAAACAAAAAGAAGTAGTCAACTTGGCCGTTAGTGAGTTAAACGGATGTAAGTATTGCCAATCAGCGCATACGGCTACTGGGAAAATGAACGGCTTTACGGACGATCAAATAATTGAACTCAGAAAAGGAGTAGCAAGCTGGGATAGCAAAACCAATGTTTTAGCACAAACTGCACAACGCATTGCAGCCACCAACGGACAAATAGGAGCCGATTCTTTGAGTGATTTTCATGCCGCGGGTTATACTAAAGAAAACTTGGTTGACTTAATCGTGGCAATTGGGATTATTACCGTCACCAATCTTCTTCATAACGTGACTGAAGTACCTATTGATTTCCCAATAGCAGTAGAATTGTAATTAATAATTGTGCAAAGGATTGAAATTATAATCCTTTGCACAAATAAAAATCGAAGAAAAATGATACAAAATTTAGACAAATCCAATTTTGAAACGACCATAAACACAAACGAGGTAGTGCTAGTAGATTTCTTTGCTGATTGGTGTGGCCCTTGTAAGGCTTTGCATCCTGCACTTGAAGAATTAGCGACAGACTTTGATGGAAAAGCGGTGATTTCAAAAATTAATGTAGACAAAAATCCAGAGCTAGCTGCTCAATTTAAAGTAAGAAGCATTCCTGCCTTATTCTATTTTAAGAACGGAGAAGTTGTAGCTACTCAAAATGGAGTGCAAAGCAAATCAGCATTAACAAGTCACTTAAACAACATATTAGAAAATTAAAATTATGAAAAATATAAAATTACTAGCATTAGCATTATTATTTGTAAATCAAATAACTGCTCAATTACCAGACCCTGGTTTCGAAGTAGATGCAAGAACCGCAATTGTTATTACCGACCCTCAAAATGATTTCCTTAGTCCAGAAGGCGCAACCTGGGGTGTAGTGGGAGAGAGTGTAATGAGGAACAATACGGTAGAAAACTTAGCACAAATTTTTAAAGTTGCAAAAGAACGAAATATTACTGTTTTTGTATCTCCACACTACTATTTCAAACACGATCACAATTGGCAAATTGAGGGTTCCCTAGAAGCCCTGATGCATAAAATCAATATGTTTGATAGAACAGGTGTACTAACAACCGTAGGTTTTGAAAACTCAGGTGCTGATTGGCTAGACCAATATAAAAAATACATTGGAGAAGCAAACGTAATCGTGACTAGTCCTCATAAAATATATGGGCCAGAATCAAATGATTTGGCTTTACAATTAAGAAAACATGGTTTTGATAACGTAATCTTAGCGGGTATGTCAGCCAATTTATGTACAGAATCTCATATGAGAGACTTAATAGAATCCGGTTTTAAGGTTGCAGTAGTAAAAGACGCAACAGCGGCAGCTATTTTGCCTGGATTAAATGGTTACGAAGCGGCTTTAGTTAATTTTCAGATGATTGCTAGCCACGTTTTTACCACAAAAGAGATTGTAACTGAAATAAAAAACTTCAAAAAAGAATAAAAATGGGAAAGAAAATAAATATAAAAAACCTAACTACGGGATACCAATCCTTAATTACAAACGGTAGGCACGCCATTGTGGGCGATGAACCAGTCGCAAGCGCAGGAACCGACTTAGGATTCTCACCAGAGGATCTCATACTGTCTAGTATTGCAATGTGCAAGCTGGCAACAGTACGCTACATCGCAAGGAAAAATAAATGGGAAATCGGAGAAGTCGACGGCGAATTTGAACTGAACGTAAAACGTGGAGAAGCTGGAAAGCTAAGTACTCATGTTACTGCTAAAATTAAAATTGAAGGCGACTTAACTGCGGAACAAAAAAGGGAATTACTAAAACAAGCTGATGCTTGCTACGTTCACCGCATGATTGAAGGCGAGTGGAATATAGAAAACACGGTAGAACTTACTGAAGAGACAGAAAAAGTTTTGGTTTAATAATAACTCCAAATACCACAACAAACCAAAATACAATTGGTTTTGCTTTTTACAGCAAAACCCTATTCCATTTCCAAACAAAACAACAAACAAGCTCTTCAAACCATCTGATTTGGCTATATTTGGGAACCATTTTTAAAGAAAATCCATTTTTAGTACAATGAAAAAATTCCTCAAAATAACAGGCTTCATTATTTTTATCCTAATTATCTCTATCATAGGATTTTTGTGTTTTATAAGCAAACCATTGCCAATAGGACAACAAGGTCTTAAAGCCGAAGAACTTACTGATAAAATTCAAGCAGCTATCAATCAAAAAGCATGGGATACGACCGCCGCAATTTCTTTTAGCTTTAGAGGAAATCATAATTATCTGTGGGACAAAAAGCAAGATTTAGTTCAGGTAAAATGGGATGATAAAAAAGTGATTTACAACAATAAAACCTTAGAAGGTGTTGCTTATGAAGACAAAGAGAAACTAACCAACTCCCAAAAAATGGATGCCATAAAAAAAGCGAACGATTACTTTAATAATGATTCATTCTGGCTCATTGCTCCCTTCAAATTACGAGATGCTGGTACTACAAGAAGTATTGTGATGCAGGATAAGCAAGAGGCACTTATGGTCACTTACGCATCTGGCGGAAGCACACCTGGAGATTCTTATGTATGGTTAGTAGATGAAAACTATCTTCCAAAAACTTGGAGAATGTGGGTTAGTATTATTCCTGTTGGCGGTCTAGAAACCAGTTGGGAAGATTGGAAAACATTTCCAAATAACGTAAAAATCGCCACAAGTCACAAAGGTTTATTGGATCTACAACTTGAAAACGTTCGAACAGGGCAGTCCATCAAGGAAATCAATAATGGAGTTGATCCGTTTACTGAGTTATAAGCTTTATAAAACACAGCTATCAAGACACACTTATCAAAATTTAAAAAATTAAATCAAGAAACTACAGGATTTCATTTTTAGCATTCTCTTATTTCCATCATCCTAATTGAAACCCAAAAACCTAGTGTCGTATTTACGAGGGCACTGAAAAACTTCACTTATTTTGATTAGAGTCGTTTTTTAGTCAATAAAAAAACGCTTATAACAGGATTTTAAAGATCCTTTATGAGCGTTTTAATTTTTACAACTGTTTTTTATTATA
>NZ_JBGQOE010000058.1:0-4652 GCF_052113685.1 Flavobacterium sp. W22_SRS_FP1 | reverse complement strand
CAGCTATTGTTGAAGCAGCTCCGGTTAAACCTTGAATTCCTTGATCTCCTTTATCACCTTGTGCCCCAGTTGCTCCTACTAAACCTTGTATTCCTTGATCTCCCTTATCACCTAGCGCTCCGGTTGCTCCTTGAACACCTTGTGGTCCAGCTATTGTTGAAGCAGCTCCGGTTAAACCTTGAATTCCTTGATCTCCTTTATCACCTTGTGCCCCAGTTGCTCCTGCTAAACCTTGTATTCCTTGTATTCCTTGATCTCCTTTATCACCTTGTGCTCCAGTTGCTCCTACTAAACCTTGTATTCCTTGATCTCCTTTGTCACCTTGTGCTCCTGTTAAACCTTGGTCTCCTTTATCACCTTGCACTCCTTGGGGTCCTACTTCTGCTGGGGTGGCAATTAGTGGTGTCGCCCACTCTAATTGACCATTAGACACCATCAAAACTTGACCATTTTGTGCAATAGTATTATCAGGTAGCATAGTCAATTTTATCCAATCTGCATTTTTAAATAAATACAAACCGTTATTTTTATCTGTTTGAAAAACGATCAGACCCTCAACCGCTGCTATTAGTACCCTTTGGTCTTCCGTCATTCGGGGCGGTAAAAAACCTTTGGTAGTTGATTTTAAATCTAAAATCGCAGAAGGGTCTGGAGTACTGCCATCACTATTTATCCCTACAGATTGAGCTGTTGCTGTAAGCGAAAATAGAATTATTAGTGTGAAAAGTAGGTTTTTCATAGTAGGTTTTATTATTGGGAATGCGTTTGTTTTTTTGTTGTTTTTAATATTAATCGTATAACTTAGCTTGGGGCGAGGCTGCAGATTCTTACTTTGCCTGATTAGGAAAAAATCCTAAATACTTTTCAGAATTTTTGAATATTAGATCTGATATCATGCCTATTGAACTGTTAATTTTTTAGTAACGCTTTTTCCTTGGTTCGTAATTTGAACCAGATACAAGCCTCGTATCAAGATACTATTGGGTTTAATAGCTATCAACTTTTGGTCTTCAGTTTTAGTCTCATAAATCGTTTGTCCAAGAACATCAATCATTTTAACGACAACTTCTCCCAGGACATTGCTAGGCAATGAAATATTAAATTGGTTATTGGTAATCGGGTTAGGGTATACAGAAATATTGTCTTCGGCAAAATTTTCAATACTCAATGAATTTCTTTGCAATACAATTTTAAAACGATTAGCGCCGTACGAGCTAGCATCCGCATTAGTTACAAATACCACATCTGTCGTTGCCGTAGTTGCTAATTTGGTAAATTGATTTAGAAAATTATCAAATAAATAAGCTGAGAATGAGCCATCAAAATTATTGAAATCAGTTCTGAATGTATAGTTTTTATTCGATTGGAAATCTTGTAGTTGCACCAGTAATTCATCGGTAACAATCACCTCTGGCCTAGCATCAATACTTAAAGCAATATTATTATTTAAAAAAGCTAGGTCTTCTGAACCGGTAGCCAGTTTAGTTGCGTCACCATTTTCTATAGCATTTGTAAATTGATTTCCAAAAACTACTACAGCCGCATCCAATGGAGATTCACCTAAAGCTAGCTCCCCACTCTGGTAGACCTGTAATTCTAATCGCGATAAAGAAGGGTTTTTTATTTTGTAAAAGTAATTAAGGGCAGAACTGCCGATTTTGTCTGTTTCCCTAAAAGTTAAGGACCCCGCTGTTCCAGCTATTATATTTTTTACAAAAAAGGCTTGACCAGGTTGAATGTATTCGTTAACCCTTGAAGCAGAATTATTAGTTATTCCAGTCGCCGAACTATACACTACATATCGTCCCCTTTTTGAGGAACTTCCCATATTAGCATCCCAAACATAATACGCGTCCGATAAATTTGATTTGTCTAATGTGTTCCAATCAAGCGTGTTTACATATGGATTCCCTACTAAACTATAGCCATCTGTGCTAATATTACTAGTGTCGTTTAATGGTATTTCAGAGCTCTTATCAAAAACTACGGTACCAGTACTCAATATCCCCGTAGCTGAAAGTGTAACTGGATTGTTCATATCTACCGCCCCATCCGCGTTGACATTAACATCTCTATCACCTCGTATAAAAATTTTATACCCTTGCATTGAATTGAGATTCGTAGCGTTTGTATTACTAATAGCACCCCAACCACTTCCTTCGGCTTGCGCATTATTATAAGTGAATAGTGATGCAGCTCCTGTTGGTGTAGCATCAAAACCATTAGCCCCAGTTGTGGAGCCACTAATGAGCGTATTTAATTGCCAGTTGTTATCGATGAAATCATCGGTGGTTACGCTGGGCGTCAAAAACCGAAAAGCATTTTTTCCTAGTGCGATGTAACGTTGCACGGTTACTTTTCCTGTAATATCACTGCCGGCTTTTATGGGAGCAATTACTGCAGAACCCAACGCATTTGAAACTAAGGTAAGCTGATTATTAGCATTTAAAGTACCATTAGATACGGTTAATGTTCCAGTTACATTAATTCTATTATATAGATTGCTCGTACCGCCATGAGCTATTATAAAGTCTTGGGTATTTGTACTACCATTTCCAGCGAAGCTTACTGGCTCAGTAAAAACTACTGTTCCCTCTCTATTATTTATATTTCCGTCATTCCTCCAAGTTCCCCCATTATAGGCAATAGTCACTTCACCAGTTGAAACCATATTAGTTCCAGAACTTACCACAAAACTGTTTTGAGCAACTGAGTTGCTAATCGAAAAAAACAGTACTATGCCATTGAAAAAAAGTAGTTTTTTTTTCATAATGATTCTAATTTCAGTTTACACTTGTGAATTAATTGTAGTTTGTCTTTTACTGCTACTTTTTACAAAATATTTGATCAATATTCCTTCAATAATCAATATCAATCAAGTGTAAAGTAGCTCTCGCAGCCGATTACACTTCAACAAATAAAAAAATTATAACTGTAGAGTGCAAAAATTATTTTACAAATTGCGAGATATGAAACACATTTATTATATTTGGAACATGTTTCTCAATTACATTTCATTTTTTGTAGGCTTTGCTCTAATTATACTTTTACCGGTATTGATTAGCAATAGTAATCTTGGTGTGAAGCTAAATAGATATTTTGTTGCAATTATAGTAGTGGCAGGAGTACAACGATTTGGCTACGGTTTACACGACTTTGGAATCATAAAGCCTCTACTGAATCCGCTTAATAGGATGCTAACCTTCGCTTTTTTTATCCCTCCCATATATTTAATATTTATAGAGAACTTGCTGTTTAAGAAAACGACAATAAAAAAAGAAATCACTCTTTTTGCGATTGCAGCGATTATTGTTCTAGTAACAAAACTGCTCCATTTTAGCAAAGTAACAAATCAAATACTTTTTTTTATCTATTCTACAATATATTTAGGCATGACATTCTACCAAACCTATAAAGTATATACGAACAAAAAAAACACTAAGGAACTACGTGAATATCACATAATTAAAAAGTGGTCCTTAGTAATGGTTTTCCTGTTTACAACCATATACTTCTCCGCTAATATTACTGTTTATTCTTATGTTGAAGGAACATCTGGAGCGGTTTTAAATAATTTTTACATCTTTACTTCTCTCCTTTGGTTATCCTTTGTTTTATATCTTTTAATGCATCCAATAAATTTATATGGAGAAAAGGTTTTATATAAAAAATTAAACAAATCATCATTAGAAGAAATCCAAATTTGGAAAACGAAAACAATAATAACAGAAACTTTTGATTTAGCAATTGAAAATAAAATAACATCTACATTAGAAAATATTATCTTCGACATTAAAACATTTGAAACTAAATTATTTACTAACTTTAATGAAATTCCAACATTAAAAGAAATTTCTATCATTACTGGACATCCACAAAGTCATCTTAAGTATGTTTTTAAATACTATAGTTATTACAGCTTTAGTGAGTATCAAAATGTATTAAAAGTTAAATATTCACTCCAATTGATCAGGGAAGGTTATTTAAAAACACAAACTATAGACTCCTTATCGGTAAAATGCTTATTTAATTCGAGGATTACTTTTTTTAATAATTTTAAAAGACTTGTAGGATATTCACCAACTGATTTCGTTTTAACTATTAGTGATAAATAAATATTACATTTCCTATCTGGGGTAGCAAAGTAGATGCTTTATTAGTTAAACTAACGGAATCGCTTTTAAAAAACAAAGCAAAACTAGTACAATAGCCTGAACCAAAAAAATTATTTAATATATTATGGGCCTTCTACAATAATAGGATCACGGGCTTACGACAACTAAAATAAGTTTGGACAGGCCATTACAAAATTCTCTAATTTGGCCAATGTTAGTTCCATTTTGTATAAAAAAAATATAAGTAACAGACTTATGGTCCAAATCGATCCATAAACAAAAAAGCTTAACCGTTCACGATAGGAATTTGATATAATAAGGAAACAATTTAGATAAAAGAAAAATAGATACGACACCCCAGTTTTTGTACCTCCAGTTAATACTAACCGAAAAAGAAAAGGACTGTCTTTAAGATAGGCTTTTAAAGATAATATGAAACGCATTCAGAATACAGAAAAGCAAGGATCAAGTCTAAATGTTGTGGGGAAATATAAAAATAGAGATATTTGTATTTCAAAATTATATAGAAATGCAAGA
>NZ_JBGQOE010000057.1:0-4689 GCF_052113685.1 Flavobacterium sp. W22_SRS_FP1 | reverse complement strand
CGGGTTTATATTAAAAGAAAAGAGAAAGCAAAACTTTCTAAAAAAGATTTTAAAAAACACTTGCGAGATTAAAAAGAAGTTGTACTTTTGCACCCGCTTCGAGAAACATGCTAAGTGTTGCAACGAGACGAGAAATAAGAAAAGAACACGTTCCTAGACATATTGAATTGACAGCCGTTTTGAAAGAGATTTCAAGACAAGAATAAGAGAGTAATAGAATCGCGAGATTTGAAAAAACCGATAGATCTTCAGTCAAAAATAAATAGAGACAAAGCAATTTGTTTCGCATAATATACGATGAAGAGTTTGATCCTGGCTCAGGATGAACGCTAGCGGCAGGCTTAACACATGCAAGTCGAGGGGTAGGAGAAGCTTGCTTTTCTGAGACCGGCGCACGGGTGCGTAACGCGTATGCAATCTACCTTTCACAGAGGGATAGCCCAGAGAAATTTGGATTAATACCTCATAGTAATACGCCTTGGCATCAAGATGTATTTAAAGATTTATCGGTGAAAGATGAGCATGCGTCCCATTAGCTAGTTGGTATGGTAACGGCATACCAAGGCAACGATGGGTAGGGGTCCTGAGAGGGAGATCCCCCACACTGGTACTGAGACACGGACCAGACTCCTACGGGAGGCAGCAGTGAGGAATATTGGACAATGGGCGCAAGCCTGATCCAGCCATGCCGCGTGCAGGATGACGGTCCTATGGATTGTAAACTGCTTTTATACAGGAAGAAACACCTCTACGTGTAGAGACTTGACGGTACTGTAAGAATAAGGATCGGCTAACTCCGTGCCAGCAGCCGCGGTAATACGGAGGATCCAAGCGTTATCCGGAATCATTGGGTTTAAAGGGTCCGTAGGCGGTCAGATAAGTCAGTGGTGAAAGCCCATCGCTCAACGGTGGAACGGCCATTGATACTGTCTGACTTGAATTATTAGGAAGTAACTAGAATATGTAGTGTAGCGGTGAAATGCTTAGAGATTACATGGAATACCAATTGCGAAGGCAGGTTACTACTAATATATTGACGCTGATGGACGAAAGCGTGGGTAGCGAACAGGATTAGATACCCTGGTAGTCCACGCCGTAAACGATGGATACTAGCTGTTGGGAGCAATCTCAGTGGCTAAGCGAAAGTGATAAGTATCCCACCTGGGGAGTACGAACGCAAGTTTGAAACTCAAAGGAATTGACGGGGGCCCGCACAAGCGGTGGAGCATGTGGTTTAATTCGATGATACGCGAGGAACCTTACCAAGGCTTAAATGTAGTTTGACCGGTTTGGAAACAGATCTTTCGCAAGACAAATTACAAGGTGCTGCATGGTTGTCGTCAGCTCGTGCCGTGAGGTGTCAGGTTAAGTCCTATAACGAGCGCAACCCCTGTTGTTAGTTGCCAGCGAGTCATGTCGGGAACTCTAACGAGACTGCCAGTGCAAACTGTGAGGAAGGTGGGGATGACGTCAAATCATCACGGCCCTTACGCCTTGGGCTACACACGTGCTACAATGGCCGGTACAGAGAGCAGCCACTGGGTGACCAGGAGCGAATCTACAAAACCGGTCACAGTTCGGATCGGAGTCTGCAACTCGACTCCGTGAAGCTGGAATCGCTAGTAATCGGATATCAGCCATGATCCGGTGAATACGTTCCCGGGCCTTGTACACACCGCCCGTCAAGCCATGGAAGCTGGGGGTGCCTGAAGTCGGTGACCGCAAGGAGCTGCCTAGGGTAAAACTGGTAACTAGGGCTAAGTCGTAACAAGGTAGCCGTACCGGAAGGTGCGGCTGGAACACCTCCTTTCTAGAGCCTTAGTGTTAGTTGATTTATCAACACGCTGGGGAAAAAGACGAAAAGAGATATTGGAAACAAAGATTAAGAATTTATTACTCTTGCTGTTAGTTCAAATAATACAATTTAAGTAGAGCAGATAATTGCCAATTGAGAGTTGATAATTGATAATTAGAACGAAGTTCTTTATCGAAAAAACAACGACAATTACTAATGTCTCGTAGCTCAGCTGGTTAGAGTACTACACTGATAATGTAGGGGTCGACAGTTCGAGTCTGTCCGAGACAACTATTTACTTAAAGATCCTGAAATAAATTCAGGATAAAAAGAAGAAATTCTAGAGTTGAGATTTTTATGAGTTATAAATTCATGACTTAACTAAAAACTCATGCAAAAATTGGGGGATTAGCTCAGCTGGCTAGAGCGCCTGCCTTGCACGCAGGAGGTCAACGGTTCGACTCCGTTATTCTCCACTATCTTTAAGAAGATAGAAAAAAGAGAAAAGAAGATAGATTGATCTATATTCTACTATCTGATTTCTATATTCTGCAAAGAAAAAGTTCATTGACATATTGAGATAAGAAAAAATATTAAAAAGTAGAAAGCATTTTTGTTTACTATTAATAGTAAACAAAAGAAAGAACGGCATTCTTAATTGAATGTTGGTACAATAAGCAAAATAAGGGCGTATGGGGGATGCCTTGGCTCTCAGAGGCGATGAAAGGCGTGATAAGCTGCGAAAAGCTACGGGGACGGGCACACACCGATTGATCCGTAGATACCTGAATGGGGCAACCCACTATGTTGAAGACATAGTACACCGATAGGTGGGCAAACCCGCTGAACTGAAACATCTAAGTAGGCGGAGGAGAAGAAAACAAAAGTGATTCCGTAAGTAGTGGCGAGCGAACGCGGATTAGCCCAAACCAAAGTTGTTACGGCAATTTTGGGGTTGTAGGACCACGAGATTTTATGTACAAAGAATTAGAATCTACTGGAAAGTAGAGCCAAAGAAGGTGATAGCCCTGTATAAGTAATGAGTATAATAGATAGTGGTATCCTGAGTAGGGCGGGACACGAGAAATCCTGTCTGAATTTGGCGGGACCATCCGCTAAGGCTAAATACTCCTGAGAGACCGATAGTGAACCAGTACCGTGAGGGAAAGGTGAAAAGAACCGTGAATAACGGAGTGAAATAGATCCTGAAACCATACGCTTACAAGCGGTCGGAGCCCTTTCGTGGGGTGACGGCGTGCCTTTTGCATAATGAGCCTACGAGTTAACGTTGCTGGCAAGGATAAGTGGTTAAGCCACGGATCCGTAGCGAAAGCGAGTCTGAATAGGGCGCTTTAGTCAGTAGTGTTAGACGCGAAACCGTGTGATCTACCCATGGACAGGTTGAAGCTGTGGTAACACATAGTGGAGGACCGAACCCGTTGACGTTGAAAAGTCTTGGGATGATCTGTGGGTAGGGGTGAAAGGCCAATCAAACTCGGAAATAGCTCGTACTCCCCGAAATGCATTTAGGTGCAGCGTTATGCGTAAAGTTATATAGAGGTAGAGCTACTGATTGGATGCGGGGGCTTCACCGCCTACCAATTCCTGACAAACTCCGAATGCTATATAATGTTTCATAACAGTGAGGGCTTGGGTGCTAAGGTCCAAGTCCGAGAGGGAAAGAACCCAGACCATCAGCTAAGGTCCCCAAATATATACTAAGTTGAAAGAACGAGGTTTGTCTGCACAGACAGCTAGGATGTTGGCTTGGAAGCAGCCATTCATTTAAAGAGTGCGTAACAGCTCACTAGTCGAGCGGACGAGCATGGATAATAATCGGGCATAAGTATATTACCGAAGCTATGGACTAGTCCTGAACTTGTTTCAGGATCAGTGGTAGGGGAGCATTCTAACAGGGTAGAAGGTGAGTCGTAAGGCCTGCTGGACCGGTTAGAAAAGAAAATGTAGGCATAAGTAACGATAATGCGGGCGAGAAACCCGCACACCGAAAGACTAAGGTTTCCACAGCTATGCTAATCAGCTGTGGGTTAGTCGGGACCTAAGGCGAACCCGAAAGGGACAGTCGATGGACAACGGGTTAATATTCCCGTACTACTGTTAACTGTGATGGGGTGACGGAGTGATGAAAGTGCCGCGAACTGACGGAATAGTTCGTTGAAGTACCTACCTATAAGACCCGCAGGCAAATCCACGGGTTTTGGGGAAATACGATAGTACTCGGCGTCTTCGGACAAAGAGATAGTGCACCTAAGGGCTTCCAAGAAAAACCTCTAAACTTCAGGTTAATAGTACCCGTACCGCAAACCGACACAGGTAGTCGAGATGAGAATTCTAAGGTGCTCGAGAGATTCATGGCTAAGGAATTAGGCAAAATAGACCCGTAACTTCGGGAGAAGGGTCGCCCCCAGCAATGGGGGCCGCAGTGAAGAGGTCCAGGCGACTGTTTATCAAAAACACAGGGCTCTGCAAAATCGTAAGATGAAGTATAGGGCCTGACACCTGCCCGGTGCTGGAAGGTTAAGTGGAGATGTTATTCGCAAGAAGAAGCATTGAAATGAAGCCCCAGTAAACGGCGGCCGTAACTATAACGGTCCTAAGGTAGCGAAATTCCTTGTCGGGTAAGTTCCGACCTGCACGAATGGTGTAACGATCTGGACACTGTCTCAGCCATGAGCTCGGTGAAATTGTAGTAGCGGTGAAGATGCCGCTTACCCGCAGTGGGACGAAAAGACCCTGTGCACCTTTACTATAGCTTAGTATTGACCTTGGATAAATGATGTGTAGGATAGGTTGGAGACTGTGAAGTGGCGTCGCTAGGCGTTGTGGAGTCATTGTTGAAATACAACCCTTTGTTTATCTAGGGCCTAACCCCG
>NZ_JBGQOE010000056.1:0-5131 GCF_052113685.1 Flavobacterium sp. W22_SRS_FP1 | reverse complement strand
TCTTTTCCATCTGTTACTCCATCACCATCAGTATCTGGATTTAATGGATCAGTTCCGTCTGTAACTTCTTGTTTGTTCGTTACACCGTCAGCATCACAATCTCCGTTTTCCCATGCTGAAATTGGCGTTTCTGTCTGACTTGCTAAAATAAATTGACAAGGATCATTAGGATCAGTAGTATCTAATCCTTCTTGAGTATCTAAAACGCCATCGCCATCTGTGTCTGCTATTAGTGTTGTAACAGTTATCAAACTCGTTGCAG
Organism: Flavobacterium sp. W22_SRS_FP1; assembly: GCF_052113685.1. NCBI lineage: Bacteria > Pseudomonadati > Bacteroidota > Flavobacteriia > Flavobacteriales > Flavobacteriaceae > Flavobacterium > Flavobacterium sp. W22_SRS_FP1. The sequence goes on along the minus strand of NZ_JBGQOE010000056.1, from coordinate 4,869 downwards.
TTGTATCGACACATCCTCCTGTTCCCGTTACTGTATAAGTAATTGTTGCAGTACCTGCTACTATTCCAGTAACAAGTCCCGAGGAATCTACTGTTGCAACATTAGTGTCCGAACTGCTCCATGATCCTCCCACATCTCCATTAGAGGATAATTGTGAAGTAGCATTTGCATTTATAGCTTGCGCACCACTTAGTGTACCTGCATTAGATACAGCTGTAACCACTGCTGTTCCTGTAGCTACATTAACTGTATTAGTAGAGCTTAAAGCAATATTACCTGAAGCCCCATTGATTGCTGTCGTAGCTAAACGAACATAAATAGTTGTTGTCGCTACTGTTCCTGTTGTAGGTGTAATCCCTATACTCGGAGCAAAACTACTTCCTGAAGTTAGCGACACTTCATAACCTGTTGGAGCTGTTACATCCAAATCTGCTGTTAAGTCAGTACCAGAAACAGTAAAGTTTTGTTCGGCAGAAAATGTACCTGAACAAGCTGAAAAAGCAGAGAGTGTTCCTGTAGTTATAACAGTAGGCTTTGCTGCTGATGCTGAACTAACGGTTATCAAACTCGTTGCAGTTGCATCGACACATCCTCCTGTTCCAGTTACTGTATAAGTAATTGTTGCAGTACCCGTTGCTACACCAGTAACAAGTCCCGAAGAATCTACTGTTGCAACATTAGTATCTGAACTGCTCCATAATCCTGTCACATCTCCATTAGAGGATAATTGAGAAGTAGCATTTGCATTTATAGCTTGAGTACCACTTAGTGTTCCTGCATTAGTTCCAGCTGTGACCACTGCTGTTCCTGTAGCTACGTTAACTGTAGTTGCATTAGTAGAGCTTACAGCAATATTACCTGAAGCCCCATTGATTGCTGTTGTGGCTAAACGAACATATATTGTTGTACTTGCTACTGCACCAGTTACATAAGGAATACTAACACTAGTACCAAAATCAACTCCTGAAGTCAATGAAATTAAATATCCGGTAGGCGCTATAATAGAAATATCGTTTGTCAAATTACTCCCCGCTACATCAAAACTTTGTTCATTAGAAACTGAACCTTGACAACTTGAAAAAGGTGCTAGATGTCCAGACAAAATTAGAGCAGGAGTCGAAGAATCATTATCCAAAATATTAGCTGTAGCTGATTTACTTCCTATATACAATATTAATGTTTCTGGAGATTCAATGACAATATCATCAATTGTCTTTACAGTGATGGTAAAAGAACTTACTCCACCAGGAACAGTAATTGTTCCATCACCATTATTAATTACGCCATTTGTAAAGGTAAATAGACTATTATAATCTGATCCATTGGTTGCAGTTCCGCCAGAAGTAAAAGTATAAGTTTGTGGATTACCGGATGCCGTAGGAGAACTCAACGTTACTGTATATATCAGATCTTGACCTTCAGTAACAAAAGAAGAATTTAAACTTATCTCTGAGGGTTGTGGAGAATTCGCTAATTCAAAATTTAAAGCATCTAATAAACCTTTTGTTGCAGCATTTCCATTTCTATCTTCGCCATCTATAAAAATAAAAGTAGACGCATATGCCTTAAGCCCCAAGGAAGTACTTGTATTATTAACACCACCTCCTTTTATTGTGTACGTAGCTACACTATTATTATATAAAATTTGATTAATACTTGTGTCAAAAATGAACCCAAATACCTCTACCGTTGAACCTGTTGTTTCTCTAAAATTGAGTGCACCACCTAGGGAGTATTTTGTACCGTCTTGCATTATAATATCTAAAACCCCTGTCAAGTCATTTCCTTGAGTTCCGCCAAATTGCGTAGTAGATTGTGGTTGTCTAAAACTAACTCTCGCTATACCCACATTAGAAAGGTTTTTAATACTACTTGTACTTTGAGTAGCAGATTTTTGTGCACCTAAATAACCAGTGGAAAAAGTAAGGCTAACTCCCTGAGCTTTTATTTCCCTTGAAAATAATAACACAATAAAACATAGTACTACTTTTAGTGATAGGTTTAATAATTTATTCATGTTAGAACTATTTATTAGTTTTTAAAAAATATTAAGAGAATTGAATAGAGATTATGAAAAAGAATAAATTTACAATACTAAAATTGTTTTGTGAAAAAGAAAAATACAATTCCCATTTTTGCACTATTAGTAAGAAAAAACGAGAATAATATAATTAAAACAAATTTAAACCGATTTGAAAATAAAAAAATATTAGTCATAATTAGTAGGTTATTTTTGTAATTGAATGATTAAAAATTATACTATTGTTCTTAATTTTTTATAAAATTTGAGTCTTTGTTATATCTCTAGAGCTATCGTATCTTGATGCTTTTAAAAGAACAGGAATCAAGAGAAATCAAATCCGATGCTTTTGCAATTTTGTATATATTACCGCAATTACCAGAGCTAGCTAAATAGTGTCGTGCAAATGATTGTTATGCGTACAGTACAGTGAGCAAAACTATAATGCTAAATGTTAGTGTGTTTTGCATGCTTTTTTTATTCTTTTTATCTACAACACAGAGAGTGACATTATGTAGTTTAATTTAACTGCTATTAGTTTTTTTTTAAATCCAAACCTGACATTGCGCAAGCAGATATTGATAGTTAAAATCGAAATAAAGCTTGTACTAGGTTTGCTTTTTACCCTATATGATTTATATATGCAAAATTACTTCCTATCAGTTTGTAAATGCTTTGTAAAAGTTTTGAGTTTGTCTATTTTTTTAAAAAATTGGACAATAATAGTAACTTTAAATAGCTTAAATCGTACTTTTTTAAAGTATAAATAGATAATTGAAGTAGTTATCAGTGTTTATTTAAAAAAAAGGGGTTATCGTTAATTTACGAATTTCTATCTAGATCTTTGTTTTTTGGTAAGTTTGGCTAATTTAAAATTGCAACCGCGATAAAAAAACGGTCTGATTTTCTATGTTTTACCTTCTATTTTATTGTTAATAAGCTCGTAGTTTAACTTTATTTTAGGTTCGTTGTTATTTATAATAATTTCGCTCGGTTAATTCTACTACTAAATTCTTTTTTATTGTTTTTTGTGTGAGAGTTAGTTTAAACTGGGTAAGAATGTTTTTTGTCCTATTCTTAAATTCTAATAAGGTATTCGATAGACAAAAAAGTAGAATTTTTATATATGAAATATATTACGATTACTAATTTAAACGCTATTTATTTCTAATAAAACCGACTAAAAGCATTTAAATACGTTTATTTACTTATTTTTGACAAATAAATTTACAATTGCATGCTTTTTTACACTTCCATATCAGTGATGATATTGTCGCAAATTTTGCTCTTCAATAAATGGAAAAGAGATAATTACTCTATATATCTTTCCCTGTTTTTATTGATAGTTGGAATTTATGGGATTACTCATTATTTTATAGTTGATGGTGCATCTCCTTTTTGGTTTGCGATTTTTTACAATCATTTCACACCATTAATGCTCTTATTTGGACCGTTGTTACTTTTTTATGTTAGAGGGGATTTACATCAATCGGCCACATTAAGCAAAGCCGATATAATTCATTTTTTTCCTGCGTTAATTCAACTAGTTGGAATCAGTTTTTATATAGTAAAACCATTTGAATATAAACTTCAAATTGCGCGTCAAATTATAGGTAACATTGACTGCATATATGATGTTAATAATAACTATTTCTTTAGTCCTTCAAGTAATTTTATAATAAGACCCTTCTTACTTTTATGCTATACACTTTACTGTTTATATTTGATTTGGGAGAAATACTCGGCTTTTAAAAAGACGAATAGGATTCTTAGCAGAGGGCTCCTGATAAAGTTTCGTTGGCTGGCATTTTTGACAATTAGTTTTATATATATATCGGTATACTTCTTAGTTCTCTCGGTTGATTCAATCCTTGAAAACCCTAGTGCTAGTATCAGCAATTCTTATCCTTTTTATATACTATGTGGGGTCGTTTATTTTATTTTGTCTTTATCGTTATTATTGTTCCCTACGGTTTTATATGGAATACCCTTAAAAAACTCAATCGAAAATCGTAAATATGGGAACAAAAACATTAGTGGTGAATATCAAAAACCAATTCAGGACAATACATTATTTGACTTGTCTAATAAAATTGAAAAATATTTAAACGATGAAACTCCTTTTCTAAAAAAGGATTTTTCGATTACTGATATTAGTTTACATCTCAAAGTTTCTCAAAAGGATGTTAGTCATTGTATCAGTGAAGTGTTAGAAACCAAATTCAGCACTCTAAAAGCAGATTTAAGAATTAATTATTCTATGAAATTACTCTCAAGCGAAGTAAGGAAATCTTATACTTTTGAAGGAATAGCAGAAAAGTCTGGTTTTAGTACAAGAGCAAGTTTTTATAGTGCATTTAAAGAAAGAACAGGATCTACGCCTTCAGAATTTATCAAAAAGTTAAATGCATGAGTATTATTTCTAACTTACTATTCAATGCCTTGGAATGAACTTTACTTTTTAATTTTAGGTTCCAAAACACTAATTGAACCATATATTTCATAGAGTAAGCTGGTTTTTATATTTATGATTATGAGCTTTGTGGTTTTATAAGTCTAAACTTCTTTAGAGAATTTCTTTATTTTATCTTCAAAAACCACTTTTGATGCTTGCTTAAGTCTAAGTAAATAGAGTTAAATATCTAAAAAGTATTCGCGCAGCAACAAATTTTTTAAGTCGCATTTAGCTCGTTGAGGTAATTAACAGCGAGTTAACAGTAAGGAAACCAAAATAACTGTCTAAATTCCGTAAATTGTATTTTTAGTATTACTACCCGTTGGGTGTAATTAAATTATTTGTGTTTTGATATTATTTATTGGTCTCTCAAAAATAAATTTATTGATGAATT
>NZ_JBGQOE010000055.1:0-5536 GCF_052113685.1 Flavobacterium sp. W22_SRS_FP1 | reverse complement strand
AATGCTGATAATATAGCACCTGAACAGATTGGATTAACTTGTGTGAAGGTTGGGGTAATTTGAGGATTCACCACAATAGTCATCATAGCTGTGGTAGCACATTGTCCCAAGGTGGGTGTGAAAGTATAAGCAGTGGTGGCTGTATTATTTAATGCAGGTGACCATGTTCCTGTAATCGTATTATTTGATGTTGTAGGTAATGCTGATAATATAGCACCTGAACAGATTGGATTGACTTGTGTGAATGTTGGGGTAATTTGAGGATTCACCACAATAGTCATCATAGCTGTGGTAGCACATTGTCCCAAAGTTGGTGTGAAAGTATAAGTAGTGGTGGCTGTATTATTTAATGCAGGTGACCATGTTCCTGTAATCGTATTATTAGATGTTGTAGCTAATGCTGATAATATAGCACCTGAACAGATTGGATTAACTTGTGTGAAGGTTGGTATTATGTTGGGACTTATCGAAATATTAACAGTAGCAATGTTACTATCTAATAATCCATCATTAGCTTTATATGTAAAACTATCCGTCAAAATGTTAGACCCATCATGGATATAAATAAAGGTTCCATTATTATTTAATGTTAAGGTTCCATGGTTAGGCGGAGAAATTAAATTTGGTATTAAGGTAGACCCTTCCGTATCTGAATCATTTGAGAGTATACTTGTAATATTTCCGATTAAATTAGTTGCACTACAGCTTACATATGTATTTATTTCATCGTTTTGAGCGATAGGTGCTGTATTTATTATATTCTCAGCTACATGAATATTTCCAATACTTAATTCATTTGAATAACAATTTTGGTTATCAATATTTGATAATATCAGATTACTAATAGTAAGTGGATAATCTCCTATACTAACATTATTTTGGATAAAAACAGGAAGGCTTAAAATTAAATTATTACCTATAGGTATTAAACTGGAATTTAACGAATAAATCACAAATCTATAATTTCCATTAGCCAACTGATTTGAAGATATTGTAAAATTTGAAATTAAACTGGAAGCCTGAACATTTTTATCGTCGAAAATAAAATTTAAAGGAAAATTAAGATCAAATTGTATTGCTCTGATAGAATTACTGTTAATTAGGTTAAGACTAATAATATCACTACTATTTCTTAAAACTGTTTTATCAATAATTTTCAAATAATTACTTGGGATTACATCAGCTTGAATATTTACAATATTTGATTTTGAATTTCCATTATGATTTATAGTGATATTTTGATTATAATTACCCAGTAATATTGGGGTTAATAATAATGGAAGATTAATAGTAGTATTTGGAGATATAGTAAAAGGAATTATTGAATTACAACTTATTGCATTTGGAAAATTAAGACTACTAACTATAATATTTGTATTTCCAGAATTTTGAAGAGATAATGAAAAAGGGAGCGGTTGATATATAGGTATATTACCAAATTGAAAAGAATTAGTGGTAATAATTAATTCCGAAGAATTAATATTAAGTGCTCCATTTTCTGAATTTGTTATTATATTTCCAGAAAATTGATTAGATAATATTAAATTACTTAGTAATAAAGGATAATTTCCAGATGCTAGATTTGTAGTTAATTTAAAAGTAAATACTGCTCCACTATTTCCAATAAACCAATCATTACTTGGTGAATAACAAATAAACCTAATAGTATTTGAATTAATCAGGCTAGAGCTAATTATATGATTTGTATTTCTATTTAAAAATATTATCGAATTATTTACTAATGAAGTGTTATTTGGTAACGTAATGTCAAATTGAAATGCATTAAACTGTTGAGAGTTATCTATACTGACAGGGAAAGTTATTTGAGAATTATTATCTCCGGAAACTGTTCCTAATGTAATTGTATTAATGTTATTTTGTGGCAATACAACAAGTTGAGCACTCGTTTGATTTGTAATTACATTTCCTAAATTTAAATTATTTATCATGCAGTTACTTATTTCAAGTGGAAAAGTTCCTGGGTTGGTATTTGGTCTCAATTTAAATTTAAAAACTTCACCTGAATTACCAATTATATTCACATTTGTTGAAGATGTAGTAAATCTTATAATGTTTGGACTTATATTATTTACAACTATATTTTGATTTGCTAATCTACTTGAAGTAACTATTGAATTTGCCACAAAATCAATTCCATTAGGTAATGCTATATCAAATTGAAATCCATAAGATGTTTGACTATTATTAATAATAACTGAGATTTCGATTTCAGTATTATTGTATCCAGAAACATTGGAAAGAATTAATGAATTGTTTTCATTTGATTGAATAACTTTAAGATTTCCATTTGTAGAATTTGTTAAGACATTTCCATCCAAAAGATTTGAAATAATTCCATTACTAATTATTAAAGGATAATTTCCAGGGACAGTGGCTAGTCTCAATTTAAATTTAAAAATTTCACCAGAACTACTAATAAAATTAGCATTACTAGTTGAAAAAGCAATAAAGCGTAATGTTGAGCCATTAATTACTGAAACACTTATCGAATGACCAGCAAATCGATTGGATTGAATAATAGAATTTTCAACATAATATATATTATTTGGTAATGTAATATCAAATTGAAAAGCATTTAATGTTTGTGTGTTATTTATCAAAACTGGAATCTCAATTTCAGAATAATTATATCCTACCGCATTACCAACTGAAATAATATTACTTTCATTATTAGCTAATACTTGAAGGGAACCATTTACAGTATTGTTAATAATATTACCATTAGAAATATTTGAAATTATTCCATTTGTTACATTTAATGGATAAGTCGCAATCAGAGTATTAGGTTTTAATCTAAATTTAAATATTTCCCCACTTGTCCCAATAAAATTTGTATTCGTCGGGGAATATGCCAAAATTCTTAATGTGGTACCATTAATTACAGAAGTACTAATAGTATGATTGACAGCTCTATTTGCAATGATTATAGAATTTGCTATATATGAAATATTAGTTGGTAAAGTAATGTCAAATTGAAAGCCGGTAAATGTCTGAGCATTATCAATTAATACAGCAATTTCAATTTCGGTGTTATTTACACCACTTGAATTGCTAATAGAAATAGAGTTTTGACCAATACATATTTGTGTGGCTAATAAAATGATAATGTGAAAAATAAATTTATATTTCATATAAATTATTTTATTATTAATTTATCCGTAACAGTAGTCACTAAATTATTATTATGATATACGTCAATTATTATATTATAAAGTCCAGAACTCAAATTATTTAAAATAATATCATTAAATTCAAGATTACCATTACTATTAATAGTATTTGACCAAACTAGTCTGCCTTCAACATTATATAATTGTAGAAATATAAAATCACATTTTGTTGAACTAACAATTTTTAAATTAATCTTGTTGTTTATAACTGGATTTGGCCAAAAACTGATTATTTTGTCACTTAAAATGGTTTTATAAATTGGCCTTAGTGAAAAACCTGGGTTAGAGGCAACACTTGTATTCAAAATTATAAGGTCACTATTATTTGAACTAGATTTAGTTAATAATTTTGTTTTTCCTGAAGGAATTTTTATATCTCCATTATTAAACATCAATATATCTTTATTGTGGCCATTTGAATAGTTTATCCAATTGAAATTTTGTAAATCATTTGACGGTTCAAATTCAAAATCTTCTTTAAATTCCATTTGTAATCCTCTAATTTCATAATCTGACTCAACATAAAGTTCATTAGATTTCCAATAAAAGATTGCGTCTCCTAGACTTGTATTTGAATATAGATTGCTTTTGATATTGGAATCTTTAAGAGTTTTATATGTTTTTGGATTTAATATTATGTCCACAATTCCAACAAGGTCTAGTACATTTATTATGGCATCATTATTAATATCACTCACTTTAGAAATAAAAGGATTGGGTGAATTACCGGTAATATACTGAACTACATTTACGACGTCTAATATATTTACTTGATAATCACCATTACTATCCCCTAGTGGATAATCATTTAGCACGTCAATAATAGATATTATTACTGTTTGGTAATATATTTCATTTGTGTCAAGATCCCTTGCTTTTACTCTAATTGAATAGTAGTTTTTAATTTCATAATCAAAAAACAAATTCGAATAAATTGAATTTGAATTAATTGAAAATGCATTATTATCTGGAAAATTAATAGTATCATACATTGAATATTCTACATTATTCAATGTTAAGTTAGGTTCATTAGTAGTAAGCAATCCAACCAATGTATTAATATTGGAGTTTTCCAAAATAGAGTTGTTAGAAAGAACTATAGTTCTGTTGCCAAACCTAATATTGATTATGTCAGACTTGCAACTATTTTGGTTGTCTTTTATTCTAATTTTTATGTTTGCTATATTAATATTTGGCAGATTCCAATTATAAGTTTTATTTGTGAATAATTGATTATCAACAATATTTATCCAACTTAAACCTCCGTTTAAACTATAATCAATATTGAAATATTGAGAGGTAAAAAATGATTCCCAATTTAATGTTATTGAATTTGTATTAGTTCGATTTATTACTTCATAATTTAATGGATTTAATATTCTCAATGATGGTTGTATTGTGAATTTTTCATCTGAAAGATCAAAATAGGAACTATTACTATTTTCGGTTACTTTAACTCTGCAGTTTTCTGATGCAATATTTGGAATACTCCAATCAAAAGAATTAAAAATAGAATTTGAAATAAAATTATTATTTAAGATAGTCCAACTTACCCCATTATCCGTCGACACTTCTATTTTATAAGAACTACTCGCGCCACCATACCATGTTATAGAAGATTGTGTACATGTCTGAAATAATGTCGAATTATTATTAGGAGAAATTAATATTGTTCTCGGTCTGATTTCGAAATAATTATCTGAAACATCAAAACGAGAAGGATTTGTTGAATCAGATATTTTAATCATAGATTGTGTTTTTGGAGCATCTACTAATGGAATTGTCCAATTATAAGACCCTAAATTTGGAACATTTTCTGCAGTTAAAACCCAAGAAAGGCCTCCGTTTATAGAGTAATAAATATTAACCGTTTCTGTTCCAGCTTTCGAAAGTGGATAAGCCCATTTTATAGGATAGGTATTATATGAAAATACTGTTTGTCCTCCATTTGGATCAGTTACTGTAATTCCCGCATTTTCAATCGTAAAATTACTATCACTTGCATCTAATATGGTGTTATTTCCTGCATCACGGACTCTAACCTTAGCTTGTGTAGAAGCAGTATTTGGCACTTGCCAATTGTACACTCCAGTTGTATTAGGTAAATCACTTACTATACGTGTCCAAGCGCTACCGCCATCAGTACTATAATCTAAATCAAATCTTTTTGAAGTTCCTACAATATTCCATTTAATTTCTTTGGTTGCCGTTCCTACACTAGTAATGTATCCTTTCCAACCAGTTCCTCCATAATTATTAGTAACTATAGAAAATGTAAGTGCTCCACTTGCATCAGTAGATTGATAGGTTGCAACTCCACTGGTACCCGTTAAATCAGCTAATAA
>NZ_JBGQOE010000054.1:0-5645 GCF_052113685.1 Flavobacterium sp. W22_SRS_FP1 | reverse complement strand
ACAAGGTTAGGTGATGTATACTTATATGAGGTTGCGACAATAGAACGCATTTTAGATAACAATAAAATAAGTTCATAATATGGAACCAATCACACTAAAAGACCCTCTGACAGGTGAGATATTTTATCCTAAAAAAATATCCCAACGATATGCCTATCCAAAAAATCGGATTAAACACAATAACCTTAAATCTTCTAAATTAAGACAAGAAAGAGCCTTTTTAGATAAGCATTTCCATAAGAACCATATAATCCTGCGGGAAATTTATAAAGAAGGTAGAGAAAACATCTTTAATAGTAACTGGTTGGAAGGAAAAGGATTTCGGACCGACTGTCTAACCCACCTATTTGAGTATCGAGGAATACAAAGAAATTGTGTTTATGAATTTATACTTATAGACACAGAGGGAACAGATAATATTAAAATTATAAGAAATGATAGACTTTAGAAATTATACAACAGTACCCAAAAATTTTGATTTTGAAAGAACTTTAGCCGAAAACCATAAACTAAAATCAAATAACGAAGTACTTATTTTTATAGGTGTAACTGCTGCTATACTAGTTCTAGGATTAACAATTTATGTTGCCAACGAACAGCAGCAGGAAGAGATAAAATATAAAATTGATGTAAATTAAAATATTCGAACTCAAACAAACGAGCTAGAATTTGGTTAAATCTAAAACCAAATTCTAGCTCGTTTGTTTTAAATTAAAACAGAATATCTATATCAAAATTCATTAGATTTATATTTAAAGTAATACTATCAGGGAAATAAAAAGCGCTTTCAAAAACAATTAATGTACCTAATCAACGTGCAAGTGTACTTCAGCTAAAGCTTGCACAGAAAGACTTGTAAACTAGGTCTACCATTATAATACAGACTTTAAAATATTATGTAAAAAATTCAATATCAGAAGTATATATCGATATTGGTTTTAAAAAAAAATATTATTTAGAATATTTATTGTTGTAAGTAATAATTTTTTAAAAGTAGATTTCACAAAAAACCACAAAAAAAACTACTTTTTTAAAGAAAAGCAATCCAAATTAATATGCTTACAATACGGATAGAACACGTCTGTATTTAGATAGAATTTGTTTGAAATTGACAACTGCGAATGTACTTTACCCATGAATTTTATAAAAACTTGATCTTAACTTCTAGTTCTTTGTAGATAATTGATTGAAAAAGTTTTGTAACGCTAATTGTTTCTATTTTTATTTGAGTGTCACTTTGTATTAAAAACCATCAAAGTACATTATCTTGTTATTCCAAAATTTCCAGACCCTTGTCAATTTTCAAATCGATATCATAATAGTTTAAATCGTTTCGTGAGCCGTTTCCGATTTCGATAATGTTTATGGTGCAATCGGTTTAAGGAATTGCTAGCAATTATAAAGAGAAATAGTGCCATTCTTTTTTAGCTTCAAAATAATGATACTCTGGATTGATTGGAATACCAATAGCTTAAGTTAATACATAGTGTTTCCCAGTTTCTTTTATTTCTATAGAAGTATTCTGGACTATTCTGCCCCCCCCCTTTTCTATGTAGATTTCTTTGGCGGTATAGCCAAAGTCTATTTTGGTGTATTCGGTATCCAAAATAATTCGAAATAAATCTGGGTTACTATGAGCGAGTCTTTTTTTAATTATGTTAAACAAAAGTGTCTTTTTATTTTTCATATCCTTGTTTATTCATTTCATTATATAGCCAACTTGGTTCTATAACCCTAAGTTCTGAACCATAAGAAGGTACCATTTTTATCAATTACATTGCAGGAATTAAATGAAGAGTATATAAATTGCCTGAAATCTCTTTTATTACAGACTTTACTTTCATGAACGGTATTGATTTATTTTCACATCAAATCTTAGAATTTCTCGAAAATTTGGTTGAAAAAATGCCATAAAAAAACCCCTAAATTTCTTTAGAGTTTTTTGGCACGAAAGTTCAAATGAAGACAAAAATTTTCGAGAGTATAATATGACTTATTCATACTATGATCTCGCCGATAAAAGTGTGGAAAGTAAATTATTCAAAATTATTTTGATTTTTTATTATCTATCATTAGATAAATTAGACGAAGCGTCATTATTATTTTTAAGAAGAGCAGAATTATTATTAGAGGAGAAAGACTAGCACAAAAAATATGGATTAGTTAGATATTGTTAAAAAGAAATAGATTAGCGTAAGTAATAAAAATATTCTAAAAAAATGGGTGTACCACTTTATGTACAATATATAATAACGTAAGCAAAAGCACTTTTTTATTAGTGAAATAAAGGGCGTAGAAGGTTAAATTATTTGAAAATCCTTGCAAAACATCCTTTGAACCCATTACTTTTGAGTAAAGAAAGGGTAGTATGTTGAGTTAATAGGTTCTGATGGAGCTAAAAATAACAAAGATATTCAGAATACTTAGTTGGCTCCTAAGCGCAGACGTTGGCAAGACTGCTGTAGCAGCTTTTAATGTTGTAGATAAATATAAATTAATACGAAATGTTGTTGGGTATATCGCCGAAATCTTTTTATTTCATTTAGATTTTATAGTATTCGAAAACCTGAAGTTTTTAGTTACAATTGATAGCAATAGATTGAAGAAAACTATGAAATGAAAATCTAGTAAGGCAAATTTATAATAAAAAGTTCAAAAATAGCCATCTCAATAATTTGATACGTGAAATAAACAGCAATTAGTAAAACAAAAAACAAGATTAAAGCAAATGTTCCAGCGCCCTCACCACCTGCTCTAAAAAGCGCAGAAAATAACAAAGGATAAACAACAAAAAGAACAATAATAGCTATCACTGTTAAAACAAGTACACCCATACTATTAATCCAATCTAGTGTAAAAAAACTAATATCACTTATATCACTTAGTTGAGAGGAAAAATATACTTCGTTTATCTTGCTCGAATTTTCAAAAATTATTCCTTTTCTCCAACTTGAACTTCTAAAATTATCATCAATTAGAATATCTTCGCCATTTTCCAGTTGACCTACTACCGAAAATGTTTTACCAGGACCAGATCTTAGATTTAGCTTTTTAACTAAAACACTAGATAACTTTATATTATCAGGAAAAGAGTTTGCGTTCAAATTCCAATCAAATGTTATAAATTCCTTTCCATTAGTTGTTTTTACAAATACAGTGTCTACTATTTTATTATTTTCAAATAAATTATTTTTAGTTTTAAAATATGAAAGTAACTCTTCATTACAATTATTACAGTTCCAATATACTTGATATGCATTAGTGCCATCAACATCAATACTATTAATAGTTTCGATGTCTAAAGAAATTAATTTGTTTTGATTTAAGAATCGTTGCTCAAAAGTATATAGATTTTGATGGTCTTCAGGCCATACATATTTTGAAGCTGAAGAAGTCTCACCTGAGTTTAATCTATTAAACGTTTTTTTTATGTTTCTTTCGTTAGAATCACAAGAGGCTAGTAATACTGATATAAGCGTAAGGTAAATTAAATTCTTCATAGTTATTGTTCTATTTGTAAAGTATTTGCGACGTCGCTTATTTTGTTATTAATTGAATCCTAAATCGTAACTAAAACCAAATAATATTTGAGAATCCGTTTTTTTAATTTGTATGTAAGGTGTCGAGTGAAAACGATATCTAATTGTAGTATAAATTTTTACATGCTCAAAACTATATTGTATTTTAGGCTCTAAATAAACACGGTAATCTTGAAACTCTTTTGAATTGAGTTGATAATAAATTACCGTGTTATTCTCTAATTTTTCCGTAATTTTAAAATTAAAAAAAGAACTAAAACTGTATCTATAGTTTATTACATGAACATCCTCCTCGCTATTTTTTAAATACATTTCATTTTCATAAAATGGTCCAAAGGCAACATCTAAATAATTTTTATTCTTTTTAAATATGCTTTGACGGTATCCAATTCCTATCAAGTATCGACTGTTTAATGACAACGATACCGCTTTTTGTCCCTGAATAAAAGAATAAATAGAATTATATTTTAAAGCGTAACTATACCGTAGTTGACTTGTATAGTCTGAGGAAATTATCTCTTTATCTTGGGATATATATTCATAATTAAAAAATAAACGAACTAAATTGTTGTCCTTTTTAAAGGCAAGTTGATTGGCGGAATTAAGCTGTATTAACTCAATATTACCCGTTGTGTAATTCCCATCAAAATTCGTGGTAAATACAAAAGTACTGTCTGATTTTGATGACATGCTTTCGGTGTTGACGATCGATTGCGCATTAATGATTGAAGAAAAAAAAAGAAAATATAGTATCGAGATTTTACTTTTCATTTAAATAGGAATGTTAGTTTCTGTTGTAACAATATCTTGTTTAAATATGTTTGCAAAATCTGATACATATTGATAGTAGTCAACACCATTTGTTTTTAAAATAGAGACATTAATGTGAAGCATTAGCAGATCATTTTTTGTTTCTTTATGAATTAGATTTACTATGTGATCGGTTTCTGGTTTACCAACGGTAGCGTGTTTACCAATCAGTTTTTGATACTTATCAGATATAATTTTTGCATTGCCATAATAATGATTTAATTTTTCTTTGTTTGAAAAATAAGAGCTGTTTTCAAAACTTCCATCACCCTTTTCGCCACCTACATTAAATTGCATTAAGTATTCATTATTTCCTGCATTTACCATAAAAATACATATCCCATCTTCCTGCATAATCGATGAAATATCTTTTTTGATTTCGTTTAATACAGGTTCTGAAATCGATTTTTCAGAGTAATTTTTGTTATTAACCATATTTAATCTATTCTCTTCTAACAATGTAAATTGTCCAAACTTTTCATTGGATATATAATTAGCCTGAAGTAGTTCTGATATCGCAGAACTAAAATGACCAAAATAGGGTTGAATGTAAGGGTAAAGATTGACTATTGTTAATTTTGAATTTCTGTTAATACATTGTCCGTAGGTTCTATTGAGATTTATAGATTCTAACCCAACAGTATTTATGCCTTCCAACTTTACATTATTTATCCTAAACTTTTTTGAAAATTCACATACTTGGATGACAGAACTTTCTGTTATTCCCATTTTGTATTTAATATCATCTAGACTTAACCATTTTCGTGGTAAATGAGATAAATTAAGATTTTTTTTAACTTTTATAATGGGTGCTAAATATTCGACAGTAAAAGCACTTTCTAATTTTGATTCAAGTGCTGTTAGTTTTTTTAATAATTTATCATTTTCAATTTCTTCGATAAAGCCAGAAGCAATAATACCAGCTGGGAGAGCAAACATTCCGACACCTAGAATTGCTATTAAACCTGAGAGAAATTTGCCTGCTGGAGTTATGGGATTAATATCCTCAGCACCAGTTGTTGTTAGGTATTTATCAATGCCCCACCACAACGAGCTGTAAAGATTTTGAAACGATTTTGGTTGTGCGTCGTGTTCTAAAAAATACATTAATACGGAAGAGATTGTTAGTAAAACTAAAATCATACCAAGTGAAACCGTCAGTTCAGTTTGTTTATTTTTTATTGCTTTTAGCATAATTGTAATTACATTATTATTTTAAAGGCTGAATTCAAGTTACTAATGCAACTTTTTGGTTAAACATATAATTTGGTGTTTCAAAATTAAATCTTTTTCTCG
>NZ_JBGQOE010000053.1:0-5708 GCF_052113685.1 Flavobacterium sp. W22_SRS_FP1 | reverse complement strand
TTCCCACACTCTTGTCATTCCGAGGAACGAGGAATCTCCGCCCCAATTGTCATTCCCACACTCTTGTCATTCCCACATTCTTGTCATTCCGAGGAACGAGGAATCTCCGTCCCAATTGTCATTCCCACACTCCTGTCATTCCCACACTCTTGTCATTCCCACACTCCTGTCATTCCGAGGAACGAGGAATCTCCGTCCCAATTGTCCTATTCCGTCAGTGCAAATTAAGCTTCACTGTGCGGACATCTCTCCTGCGTCGAGATGACAAACAGAACGGTAAAACCTCTTGTCATTCCGACACTCCTGTCATTCCCACACTCTTGTCATTCCGAGGAACGAGGAATCTCCGCCCCAATTGTCATTCCCACACTCTTGTCATTCCCACACTCCTGTCATTCACACATTCTTGTCATTCCGAGGAACGAGGAATCTCCGTCTCAATTATTCTATTTCGTTTATAAGTACAAATTAAGCTTCACTGTGCGGGGATCTCTCCTTCGTCGAGATAACAAACAGACCGGAAAAACCTCTTGTCATTCACGCACTCTTATCATTCTCAAACTCTTATCATTCCCGCATTCTTGTCATTCCCGCACTCTTGTCATTCCGAGGAACGAGGAATCTCCTATCCACTTATTCTATTTCGTTTATAAGTACAAATTAAGCTTAACTGTGCGGAGATCTCTCCTTCGTCGAGATGACAAACAGAACGGAAAAACCTCCTGTCATTCTCACACTCTTGTCATTCCCACATTCTTGTCATTCCCACACTCTTGTCATTCCGAGGAACGAGGAATCTCCGTCCCAATTTTCCGCCACCATTATCATTCCCACACTCTTGTCATTCCCGCACTCTTGTCATTCCCGCACTCTTGTCATTCCGAGGAACGAGGAATCTCCGTCCCAATTATTTTATTTCGTCAGTGCAAATTAAGCTTCACTGTACGGAGATTACTCCTTTGTCTAGATGACAAGCAGAACGGGAAAGCATCTTGTGTTTATTGCTTATAAAATCGTACTTTAGTCTTATGCAATTTCAACAAGGATATCATACTTACTACATTTATATAATCACTAATAAAGCCAAAACGGTCTTATATATTGGTGTAACCAATCATTTGAAAATTCGTTTAAGTCAGCATAAGGACAATATCACCTTTGGCAATAAAACATTTGCTTCAAAATATCAGGTTCATTTTTTACTCTATTTCGAAAAATTCACTTGGATACAGGAAGCGATTGCTCGCGAAAAAGAATTAAAAGGATGGCGCAGAGAAAAAAAAATAGATCTCATCAAAACCATTAATCCCGATTTAAATTTTTTGAATTATTTATTTGAATAACAGCGGAGCGTTTCCACTTTCCTATGACTACCGGAGATCTCTCCTTCGTCGAAATGACAAACAGAACGGGAAAATCGGTGCACGATATTCGATATTCGTTGCTCGATAAACGATGGACTGTAAACGACGGACGATGTTCGATGTTCGTTTAGCGTTGTACGAAAAACGGTTAACGAAAAACGATGGACGAATTTTGTTTAATTGGTTAAGAATTTTAATAGTTTTTCAGGTTCTTGTCTATTGTCCCAAAAACCAGTAATTATTATTCTTAGATTGTTTATTTGATAAAGAATACTATAATGCCCTAGAGAAATAGCTCTGGTATTTTTATAAGTTGTTTTTACTCCTAATTCAGGGTTCAGTTTTAAAAGATTTGTTCTTTCTCTAATTTTCCCCTTTAGTTTCATTGCATAAGCGGCAGTTTGATTCCTTTGAATCCAATATTCAAAGATATAATTTCTTTGTCTAATTGCAGTTTCAGTCCAATCTATGCTTAGCCGAGCCATTTAGCATCTCTTTTATCTAGTTCCGCTTCTGAAATAAATTGTCCTTCTTCTATATCTTTTTCGCTCATGGCTAACATTTCAATTTGCTCGGTTGAAAGAGATATAATTTCTTCTGATTGTGTCGAGTCAAAAATACTTTTAATTGCTTCTAATAATTGCTCATTTCTAGTAGCTAAAATGCGATCAATTAAACTGTTTTTTATGTTTTCTAATGCATTCATAATTTCTTTTTTTTCGTAAAGTTCGAAATTTAGTTCGGCTTTTCCAAACATCTCCTACTCACTAATCCAGAAAGTCACAACAACTATCGACACCCTTGACTCATCAACTTTATATCAATTTTGAACTTTCGGGCCAGTTGATATACTTCTAATTTTTCGAAAGAATAGATGTGGTAGCTCATGGAGAAATTGTTTAACTGGTGAATTGTTTCATTGTTTATCCGTGTCTTAGTATCAAAATTGGATTAAACTATTAAATTCTTTTTTTCAAGGGGAACCGTTGAATTGGTGAACTGGTTAATCGTTTAACCGAATGTAAACATTTAAACCTTTTCTAACCGATTAAACCTTTTCCTAAACAGTTAACCGATTAAACTTTCTCTAAACAATTAAACCTTTCCTAACCAGTTAATCCTTTTCTACATCTTCACTTGCTTAAACCGATCAATATTTTCCAAAAACCAATTATATGTTTTTTGAATTCCTTCTTCCAACTGCACCTGATGTTTCCATCCCAAAGCATGCATTTTGGATATGTCCATTAACTTTCTTGGTGTACCATCCGGTTTTGTGGCATCCCAAATGATTTTACCTTGGTGTCCCGTTATTTTCTGGATCGTTTCGGCCAGTTGTTTGATGGTCAAATCTTCTCCTGTTCCTACGTTGTATAAATAATCCGGCAGTTTGTTTTCTAAGGCAAATACGACTGCTTGAGCCATATCGTCTACAAACAAAAACTCTCTCATAGGTGTTCCGCTACCCCAAAGGCTTACCGGAGCATTGCCATTTTCCTTCGCCTCATGAAACTTCCGTATCATAGCTGGTAAAACGTGAGAAGAAGATAAATCAAAATTATCGTGAGTACCATAAAGATTAGTCGGCATCAGGCTTACGTAATCCTTATTGAATTGATTTCTGATGGCTTGACAAGCTTTTACCCCTGTTATTTTTGCAATAGCATACCATTCGTTAGTTGGTTCCAAAGTATCCGTCAATAAATACTCCTCCTTTAGCGGTTGTGGCGCTAGTTTTGGATAGATGCAAGAACTTCCCAAAAAAATAAACTTTTCCACACCGGATTGTAATGCGGTATCAATCAGATTGTTTTGTATCTGCATATTTTCCATAAGAAACTGATATGGAAAATCATTGTTGGCCAAGATCCCTCCCACTTTTGCAGCAGCATCAATAATCACTTCCGGTTTTTCGGCAACCATAAAATCTTTTACGGCTTGTTGGTTTCTCAAATCCAGCTCCTTGCTTGAGGCTCCAATCAGGTTGGTGTAGCCTATAGCGGTAAGTGTTCGCCAGATAGCGCTACCCACCATACCCTTGTGCCCTGCAATGTATATTTTAGAGTCTTTATTCATTTTTATAAAAAAAATTATATTCCCGTTTTCGATGCGATTGTTAATGCTTTATTTATGTCTCTTCAAATGGAAATGATGTTCTTAAATTCACGACTTCTCGATACATTTCAAAATTAAAAAATTTTGACACACTCGAAGTGACGCAATCTAATCAACAAACCCAGCCCCGCCCTTAAATAAAAAGCGTAGGAAAACAACATTTGAAATTAAAAGGAGGACTGCCAGTGGCAGTCAGGTAGCAGCAGTCCGCGAGTTGAGGACGAAGGACGAACGGCTCGGGCTGCGGAGTGGAACTTCAAGGTAGTTTTCAAGATTTTTATTTTCAGGCTTGATTTTTTTGTTACTTTTTTCATCAAGACAAATCGCAGATTCAGCGAACACCACTTAAAAATAAAAGTTAAGTGAGCTAAAAAAGTAAAAATCCCTTCAAAGCACAAAACATATCGAGAACTTTTGTTTCAACCATCACGACTTCTCGATACTTTTCAAAATGAAAAAATTTTGAAACACTCGAATTGACGTTTTTATTAATTTGTCAAAAAAAACACACCCCCAACCCCTATAACTCCAGTTTATATTTATTTTTGGAATCGTTGAACCCTGAAGGGTTTCAAGAGGGGAGCTAGGAGTAGATCTAATTTATAATCCGTAATTTTATATTGCTTAAAAAAAAAAATTAAGCTTCGAAGTGACGTGGTCTAATCAACAAACCCAGCCCCGCCCTTATATTTTTACACTAAAAAATCACGGTAAGAAATTCTGCAATAGCAGCAACTATTAAAGTTGATACCTCCACACCGCCCTTAAATAAAAAGCGTTGGAAAACGACGAAGAAGTGACGCGGCAGCAGTCCGCGAGTTGAGGACGAAGGACGAACGGCTCGGGCTGCGGAGTTGAGCTTCAAGGTAGTTTTCAAGATTTTTATTTTCAGGCTTGAAATCGAAGATTCATGAATACCAAAAAAACATTAATAACGCGTGAATATTTTTTTGTTACTTTTTTTATCAAGAAAAAAAGTAAGATTCACATCAAAGCAAAAAACATATCAAGAGCTTGACTTGCTGCTCAAAGCGACGTTTTTAATTCAATAAATCCGAATTATCTCTTGCCAATGCATTATACACACTTTTGACATCCTGTGAAAATTCTTTTTTCAAAATTAAATTAGCAGTAGGCGTATAAACAAATATCGTGTCTTTAACCCCTATAAAAGCCGTATAATTATCGGTTCCTATCACCATGTTCCCGTTTTCATCAACGGTATGACCAATGGTCACCAAATAATCATAGACTGATTCAAATGAACCCAAATCAGACCAGTCAAATTGTGAGGATACTACTTTTATTTTCTTGCTGCGTTCCATCACTGCATAATCAATGCTGATGGAAGGAATATCCATCGATAATGCTAAATCTAAATTTCCATTGCTGTTATTTTCCCAAACCAATTTTGATTTTTCGTACACTTCAGGATTAAAAGCTTTCAATTCTTCCAATAAAACTCCTGCTTTAAAGCAAAACATCCCACTGTTCCAAAGAAAATTCCCTTTGGATATAAAATCTCTTGCAGATACTTGATTTGGTTTTTCTCTAAAAGAAATCACATCATCGCCCTTGCGCTCAATATACCCATATCCAGTTTCCGGCTTTGTGGGTACAATACCAAAAGTAACAATGTATCCTTGAGCTGCTTTTTCCACTGCTTCTTGGATTGCCGCTTCATAAGCTATCATATCGTCAATAATATGATCAGATGGCGTGACAATCAAAATATCGTCCGGCTCAGCAGCAAAAGCGGCAAAAGCAATGGCTGCAGCCGTATTTCTTGGCGTCGATTCAATGATATCGATGTATTCCGTATTCGTTTTCTCTAATACTTTTCGGCTCAAATGACAGTTGTCAATATTACCAACGACCATCACTTTATCGGCTATATCGCGATTGCGATCCACAGTCATCTCAAACAGCGACTTGCCATCAAAAATGTCGAGATATTGTTTTGGTTGACTTTTGCGTGACAACGGCCATAACCGGCTTCCTACTCCTCCTGTGAGGATAACATGTATGATTGAGTTTTTATTTTCCATATTCTTTATTCGTTAGTCGATGTTCGTTGTTCGATGTTCGATGTTCAATGTTCGTTGTTCGTTGTTCGTTGTTCGATGTTCGATGTTCGATGTTCGTTGTTCGTTGTTCGATGTTCGATGTTCGATGTTCGATGTTCGATGTTCGATGTTCGATGTTCGATGTTCGATGTTCGATGTTCGA
>NZ_JBGQOE010000052.1:0-5943 GCF_052113685.1 Flavobacterium sp. W22_SRS_FP1 | reverse complement strand
TAACTGAGTGAAGATGTATTTTGGATTTATTAGCCCTAACGAACGAAGGAAGTGATTGTGTGAAATGATGAACGAACAGAATAAGAATAATAGCTGCTTATTTTCAAGCTGCTTTTATTTTTATGTAGTGGAGTGATCTTTGGAATGGAAGGAGGCACGACTGACTGGAAAAGCATCATGCAACAAAATGAACGACCAAAGAGAGACCGCCTTTTTGTATAAATTATTTTTTTTCTGCTATTAATTCCTTTACCAATACTTCTAGTGCATCCAATTTTGTATTTTGAGCCTCTATTTGCGTTTGTTGCTCTTGAATCGCTTTTGTTAAAATCGGTATTATAGATGTATAATTAACCGAAAGTAATTTTTCTGTATCACTGCCCTCTTTTACAACAAAAGGAATTATTTTTTGAAGCTCTTGTGCAATAAATCCATTTTCGGTAGTACTATAATCTGTAGACGCTAAAGAATTCTTTTTATTGTAATGTACAGGGTTTAATTGCATAATAGTTGATAAACCATCAAGAATAGGAACAATATTTGTTTTTAAGCGCACATCAGAAGTAGAATTAAAAGAAAGCGCATTCATGGTAGCTCCAGTATTTACATTTGCAACGTTAGCATTACCTAATCGAATGGTGTTATCTGCTGAAACTATAGCGCCATAACCAATGGCTGTAGCGTTATTTAAATTTGCAGAAAGTACATCTGCTGTAGCACCTATTGCTGTATTATAATACCCCGTAGTGTTAGTCATTAGTGCTTCATTACCAAATGCGCTATTTGCGCCACCAGGGACACCAGTACTAGCTGCATTATTATTATACAAAGCATTTCTACCCACTGCAGTGTTGTATGATCCATAAGTATTCAAATACAATGTATTTACTCCTATTGCCGTATTGTAAGAATCTTTACTAACTGGAAGCGCATAGGCACCAACAGCTGTATTTAAAGTGCCTGTTTGATTTATTGCGAGTGCACTTTTACCTACTGCTACATTAAAATCTCCTATAGTATTTGATTGTAGCGCTGCATAACCTACCGCAGTATTATCATTAGCCGTATTATCTTTAAGAGCATATTTTCCAAGAGCTGCATTACGTTCACCATCCAAATTATTTAAAAGGCTTTCTTGGCCAATAGCCGTATTATCAAAGCCCCTTGTATTACTCTTAAGTGAATGATAACCAACCGCCGTATTCCCAAGACCTGTTGTATTATTCATAAGTGCTTGAAATCCAAAAGCGGACCCATAACTAGTTAAATTATTTTTAAGTGCTTGATAACCGAAAGCTGAATTTTGAGCCCCAGCAATGTTACTACCTAAAGCTGCACTCCCTGCAGCGGTGTTATAAGTACCAGTAGTATTCGCTGCTAAGGCACCAATCCCTAAAGCTAGGTTACTATTAAGGTTTCCGCCACCTAAACCTAAAGTTACCGCATTTACGCTAATATCTGAAGTAGTACTTAAGCTATTTGCTGTAATAGTTCCACTAGCATTAATTTCTACTATGGGATTAGTAGAGGCATCTACTGAAGCTGAAACATTATAAAATCTAAAACCACCAGAACCAGTGCCTTTATGGTTAACAAAAGAAGTATAACCATCTCTAAAAGTAGAACTTGCAGGTTGTAACAAGTTCCAAACTAAATAGCCACCTGGTAAACTTGTGTAATTAGGTCCAGAAGCATGAAAAGCGTTACCTCTTATGAAACCACTTGTTCGTAACTCTGTTACATTTGCATTTCCTAATTGTATGGTGTTGCTATTAGTTACTTTAGCATTATATCCTATTGCTGTTGCATTTGTTATGCTACTTGAAGTTACATCAGCTAAGGAACCCAAAGCTGTATTTTCATAGCCTGTTGTATTCGTTACAAGCGCTGACAAACCAATAGCTGTATTATTATTATTTAAATTATTTTTAAGAGCGAGTCTTCCAAGAGCCGTATTTCCAGCTCCAGCGATGTTGCTCAAAAGACTCTCATGTCCAACTGCGGTATTATTTGAAGCTGCTATATTACTCTTCAGCGTCTCGCCACCAAAGGCTGTGTTATATTGCCCTGTTGTATTTGCTGCTAAGGCACTAATCCCTAAAGCTAGATTACTATTACTATTTCCTCCACCGTATCCTAAAGTTACGTCTCTTACTTTAATATCTTCACTAAAAGTTTTAGCTCCAGCAACGGTTTGAATTGTTGTTAAATCCACAAAGTTTGAAGAAGAAGCTGCTGCTGTAACAAAAGCCGTGGTTGCAATCTGTGCTGTATTAGTTGCAGCAGCGGCTGTTGGAGCTACTGGAACTCCTGTTAATGTGGGCGAATTTAAATTAGCTTTTAAATTCAATTCACTTTGAGTTTGAGTATTAATTGCAGGTAAAATTCTTCCGTTCTTATCTAAAGCTTGTGCGCCTACTTGAAGTGATATTAGAACGACTAAAACCAATGTTAAGATTTTTTTTACTTTCATTTTATTATTATTACTAAAATTATGTTGTAAATATAGACATTTAAGTTAAAATGTTCCACTAAAAAATATTGAGCCTTCGACTTGCTAACTTTACCTTCATAAAAATTAAGAATCAATCTTTCTATTCTTGTTTGCATCTGATAAAGTGCTTGGTTTTGGAATATGACTCAACTGAAAACTTTCCGTTTTGCCAGATAATCCAAGCATTGCTCCAGATACTTCTCGTAGTGAATTACACTTAGCAAATGACCAAAAAAAATACTTATTAGATGGTCTTTAGTCTTAAAACGCTTTACATATCTATCTGAATCGCTCTTTTTGACCGCATCTTTTATAATTTTATCGTCAATTAAAGAAATCAGCTGTCCGAAAACAGATTTACTGGAAAAATAATTACTTTTACTCATCGTTTTTCGTCTTTTGCAAAACCAAATTACGATTTTAATTAAGAAGCTATTTTTATGGCTTCTTTTTACATACTTTTATCGGATAACAATGAATAAAATATATCATAAAAAAACTATAAATCATCAAAAGGATTTTAAATCTAATGAATAATTTTTGTCCCTACATGGGTGCGGATTTCAGCAGTTTTACTACTGCTATATCGTAATTAATCATATGTGTATCTTTAAGCGGTTCTTTTTTTAAGCATCTCAATTTATTTTTAAAATCATTATGTATGGCTTTAAGTCTAACATCTCTTGATCATTCTTCATGGGGAGGGCTATCGAACATGAAAATAACACCAGGGGGGTTTGGTGGAATGGTGCTTAAAATTTACGCATAGCCTAAAATGGTATATGAGTGTGCTTAATATTGATAATATCCTTTCCCTTGAACACAATGTCTTATACCTCCTCTAGGGTTTTCCATATCGCCTTTGTATCTTGGTATAATGTGACAATGGAAGTGCATCACAGTTTGGCCAGCATCTTCTCCACAGTTCATTCCTATATTGTATCCTGAAGGTGAATGCTCTTGTTCAACAAAATCTTTGCCCTTATTAAGGGCTTTAAATAGATCATTTTTTTCCAAATCATCGAGATTAAAGTAATCCATTTTCAAAGCCTTAGAAATGATTAATAGATGCCCTAGAGAAACAGGAAACCTATCATAGATTGCAAAGAAATAGTCTGTTTCAAAAACATAATCCTTTGGCTCTATTATTTGAAAAACACTCATTTATTATTCAGTTTAGTTATCAGTCTTTTAAAGAAGGGGTCTGTTTCCCTATTGTATTTGGGAGAGTTCTCCCAGTAATTGTTATTTAAGACAATTTTTGCATTCTCATAATGATCCAACATTATTTTATTTCTTTTCTTAGGACTGCCTCCAAGTGAATCAGCAATTTTCTTTTTCCAAGGATGATTGCTTCCCATTATGTTTTCATTACGTGCAACCAGCTTCTCAAAGTAGTGCTTCCCTATCAAGGAATCATTTTTGTTCATATTGCAGATGCTATGACTCAACACAAGGTTCCATATTTCATCATGCTGGATGAACTGCCTGGGGAGTACATGATCCACATGAATGTCTTTATTCCCTATTCTTTCTCCACAATAGAAGCACGTATTGCCTTGATATCCTTGTAAAAACGGGATGTTTCCTGTTATGTTTGTCCTGGAGTAACTATTTTCCAAATAAATATCTCTAACATCATTGGACAACTTAAAATCACCATGCGCTAAAAAGAATGCTCCTTCTAGTAAACTCCATCTAGCTTCTAGTTCATCAGACAGCTCCTGTTTTGATGCTTCGTTGATTAAAAAGGTGGAATCATGTAAGTAGAGCCTTTTTCCAAAATCGAAGTGGTAGAACTTCTCCCCAACAATATCTTTATTAGTCCCAATGGTTTGAAATCTTGGTATAACATCATTAAAAGCTTCTGTTGCCACTAAATTAACTGCACCATTATAATCAATCGATCCTTTTTTCAGTGAATCAACAATCCTCTCCATCTTGGTTCTCCTGGAGGGATTACTTTGCTGTGGATTATCGCTAGTTTTTAATCTTTCAATATAGGTGTCTAAATAAACTTTGGATAGTTGATGCCATTCTATGGTCTCTTTTCCTTGAGAAGCTAGTTCTAGAATAGTTTTGCCTAGAGCTATCTTATAAGTGGCCTGATTTAAGCCATAAAGCACTATTCCTTTCCAATAGTCTACATCTTCAAATTTATCCATTAGGTATCCAATAATGAGGTGTTATGTCCTCACAAACTTAACCATATTTTATCAATAAACAGAATGTTGTAGCTGCTAACAGAGGGGAAGTGCTCCAGGTGAATCTTTTATGTGGGGGGTCTTGAATGGAAGGCTCCTTCAATATCACGTACACATCAAAATAATCAAATTGGTTTAAAATTTTGGAAAATAATTTTTTTAATTAGTTGGTGAAACCATACCAATTTAAGACACAATACCCTATTTATATTCTTATGATATCCAGTGGATAAATTCAACATAATTATATTTTACACTTACTTTAACTAAACCAAAACTTAAGAGTCTGTTGAAATGGGCGGATAATACCAATATGTTATTGGTGATTTCTTCTTCAAAACGGGGAAGTATTGTTGCAATAAATGTTAATGTATAAGAACTCACACCGAAATTAAAATCAACATAACTTGTGTTATCAACTTTAAAAGTTCACTTGCAATTGATTTTCATGCTACTAGACAAAAGAGATTTTATTATCTCAATGAATTCATTTGTGAGTTGTAATCTTAATGTAATCTATAAGCGATCACTTACAATATTTATTAATTATATCAGAAACTTCTTTATCGCCCAACTCTTCTGCTTTATGCCAGTCTAAACAAGCACCTTGGATTTGCCCCATGTTAAATTTAGTATCTCCCCTGTAAGAAAAAGAATCACTGTCGTTTGGATTCAATATTATAGCTTTATCAAAATCAGCCAAAGCTAATTGATAATCTTTATTTATTTCATAGACAACGCCCCTATTAAAAAAGGTTGTGCTATCATTAGGACTTAATTCGATAGCCTTGTTGTAATCGTCAATTGCTCCTTGATAATCACCTGAATCTACTTTAGCTAGCCCTCTGTTATTATATCCTTTTTTATTTGGATTTAATGCAATAGACATGGTATAATCATCAATGGCTCCTTGGTAGTTATCTAAATAACCTTCAGCAATTCCTCTATTATAATAAGAATCATAATCATTAGGATTAATTTCAATAGCTTTAGAATAATCCGATATTGCTCCTTGGTTATCTTCTAAAATAGCTTTGGCAAGCCCTCTATTATAATAAGCTCCATTATCATTAGGATTAATTTCAATAGCTTTAGAATAATCCGATATTGCTCCTTGATAATTATCTAAATCAAATTTAGAATTTCCTCTGTTATAGTAAGACATCATATCATTAGGATTAATTTCAATAGCTTTAGAATAATCCGATATTGCTCCTTGGTTATCTTCTAAAATAGCTTTGGCAA
>NZ_JBGQOE010000051.1:0-6684 GCF_052113685.1 Flavobacterium sp. W22_SRS_FP1 | reverse complement strand
TTGCTGACAATAGGTTGTATGTCATTTTGGATTGTTACTTCATCAAAAGCACTACAAGTTCCATTAGTTACGGTCCATCTCACCGTTGCAGTAGTACCGGCTACTAATCCAGTTACTGTTGTCACGGGAGAACTTGGCGTTGTAATTGTTGCAGTTCCGCTAGTCAGAGTCCATAAACCTGTTCCGGTAGCTGGCGTAGTCTGAGTCATTGTAAAATTAGGGGTGTTACATAGCGTCTGATTGGGCTGATTGCTGACAATAGGTTGTATGTCATTTAGTATTGTTACTTCATCAAAATCACTACAAGTTCCATTAGTTTCAGTCCAACGTAGGGTTATATTCATATCTGTTGGCACAGTAGTTACTGTAGAAGTTGGAGATGTAGGAGTAGTTATTACGGCAGTTCCAAATTCACCAACAAAACTCCAAGCGCCCGCACCTACACTTGGTACTGCAGCCATCGTAAAGCTATTGTTATTGCATTGGGTTTGGTTAAGACCTGCAGCAGCAATAGGCGATGGAGTTACGAGTATTGTTGCTTCGCTAGTAGTAATTTCATTACCTTGACATAGGCCTGAGTTTGTAAAGATTGCTCTAAATTTTGTAGTTTGAGTTAAATCAGAAGGAGTGTAAGTTATTCCAGTATTACTTATATTTTCCCATGTAGTAAATGGACTAACTGAATATTGCCATTTAGTAATAATAGAAGTATTAGTAATACCAGTTACCTTTAAATTACTGCTATTAATTCCTGAACAAACAGTCCCGTCTGACTCAACAGCACCTTTTAAAGGGATTCCAAAAGTAAGGGGGGTATTGATACATCTACTAGAAGAGGAGGAGTTACCACTAACAGATGCTAGCTTAGTAATATTGATAAAACCGGGGTTATTTGTATCACATATATTTATACCAATACTTCCAAATGGAATATTAAATTCCAAAAACTCACCGCCCCCAGCATTACAACCTATAGCACTTCCATTTTTAGCAGCAAGTCCATTATCAACTGAAAGCGGGGTTAAAGTACTACCGTTTCCGGAATATAAATTAAATGTCGACGCGTTCGAATTAATTTCTATAATAAATTCGGCACCAGCCACAGTCAAAGGACCACCAAATATATCAGAAGTTAACCCATCTAAAGGGTTATTATTAGTATCTAAATAAAGTCTAAAAAGAGCAGCACCACCATTACCAATATTCATTCCCAATCTTAATATTTGATTTTGGGTATCTACTTTAGCATAGATGGTTCCTATTTCACATGTTGAAGAAGGACTAGTCGATAGTTGCTTTTTAAATACGATTCCATTGGCATATTCATCGCCAATTGCACCTGGACCTGGACAATAATCGCCGTCATAACTATCTTGCGAATAACTATTTGTAGCAAATGCAAATAGAGTCAATAAAATAATGGTGAACAATTTTGTCGAATAAGTAATAGTTGATTTCATATTGATTAGTTTTAAATCGTGATAAAGGGAGATGTTTTGTTTAATAGGATTTCACTGCTGTTAGTCCATTTCGTTTCTTCAAGTTTTTAGAATAAAAAAGTATTTTATTTGATATAATTATGCTTCAATCTAAAAAGCATAAAATTTAGATTTCACTTTTTGAATTACTATTAATTCAAAGCTTTGAGCTGAACTCTATTTTTGTGCTAGTTTGCTGTAATAAAAAATTTACACAATATAACTATCTGTTAAACAATAATTTAAGTTTTTTCTTTTTAAGCACTATTAAAGTTATGAAGTACTAAGGATATTCTGTAGTTTTTTCTTTAAATGACTTAATTACTCGTTTAAATGTATTTTTTTAATAAGTTTATTAAATTTAATACGTTGAATATTAGCATTTTAACATTTATTTGACAAAAAAAATCATTCAATTTTACATGACAGGTAGTGCAATAAAGGTTTTTTAGAAACTAATTTGCTTTCAAACGATTATAACGACGGGAAGATTTACTTCTGTAGTCTTTTCGAGTCAGACAGTCGCTTTTAATCTCGAAGAATTAAAAGAAAAATTAGTAAAGTATTTTAAGGCTTTTCAAATGATAGCGGATGTTTTAGACACTAGATAAAATATGTCCAGATTAGAGACGAAGAAGTCCTACCGTGTTAACTAAGATTAGCTTCCATTAATGATAATTAGATGTGATAACCTCATATCTAAATATCCATGGACGGAGTTAAGAAGGAGATATAGTATAAGTACTAAAGGTTATCACTGTTTTATAAGTAACGAATTTATTTACTGAGGTATAGTTTGGATTAGCAACTACGAATCGTCGACATCACACAAATTGGGAGAAGACAAATCCCAATTTATCTATAAATGGTTATCGATCCTTAATCTAAGGAAATCATGGTGATAATATAAACAGCAGCGTTATTGCTTTTAAAACCCTAGAACGATAACGTTGGAAGATAAAGCTTATCATTCATTTAGAGGCCTAGAATAAGGCGCTATGCTATGCTACAGGACATTAAGTAAGAGTTGAGTACTGCAGTACAGAATAAAATAGTCTAAGCAAAGTAAGAATGTAGAAGGAGGGAAGCAACCAGAAAATGGTCAATGCCAATCCCAAACTGGGGATTAATACTAAATCAGTTCTTAATTATTTTTGAAAAAAGGGTTCAACTTTAATTAAAAAGGCAAACCCCTATTTTTTTCATTTACACACTTTACGGGACAGTGTCTGTAAAATAAAAAACAGTAGTAAACTTTCGCTTACTACTGTTTTTTATTTGTATTTATATTTAATTCTACATTTTTTTTTCTGTTCTAAACAATTAGATTAAGAAAACAGTTTTTTTTTAGCTTATAAAGCAGTAATGATAAATTCACTTCGTCTATTCATTTGGTGTTCCGCCTCAGTACAGTCCACATCATCTGAACATTTGTTTACTAATTGAGTTTCTCCATATCCTTTTCCTGTTAATCTATCTAGATTCACTCCATTTTTGACTAACCAGCTGATAGTAGATTTTGCTCTTCTGTCAGACAGATCTTCATTGTATTTAAATGATGCTCTGCTATCGGTATGAGAGCGAATATCCAATTTCATAGTTGGATATTGTAGAAGTACATCTAATATTTTTTCTAAATCAAATGCAGCTTCTTTTCGGATATTAGACTTGTCTAAGTCAAAGTAAATCATTTTTATACCGAAACAGATTCCTAAATCATCGCCTATAGCCACTTTACATTGTTCTTTTTCTAAAGCTATATTGAGTTCTGTTTTCCCGTTTACTTTACCAGTGGTGATTGTTTCTTCTTTAGTTGTATAATCTATTTTTTCTGCTCTTACGTTATAGGTTTTTCCACACTCTACTTTGAATGCGTAATCACCATTGCTATCTGACATAACTTCTGTGATCGAGTTGAAACGATTGTCAAACAAACTAACTTTAGCCCCCGGTAGCGCTTGTTTAGTATCTAGGTCGGTTACTTTACCATACAGTTTTTGTTCGCAAGTAAGTTTTTTGAGCTCTAAAAACTTGTATATGTCATCATATCCTTGACCGCCATCTCTATTAGAAGTGAAGAAGCCTTTTCTTGATTTTGTATCTATCCAATAGCCAAAGTCGTCTTTTGACGAATTTACATCGCTTCCTACATTATCAACTTTATTAAAAGTCCCATCTTCATTTATTTTTGAAACAAAAATGTCTAAACCTCCTATTCCAGGTCTACCATCAGAAGCAAAGTAAATTTCATTTTCATCATTTACAAACGGAAAGCTTTCTCTTCCTTCTGTATTGATTGTATTTCCTAAATTTATTGGGGTTCCAAAAGTACCATCTTCATTTATTTCTACTTTGAACAAATCTGATTGTCCTAAAGTTCCAGGCATATCTGAAGCAAAATACAAAGTTTTCTCATCTGGACTTAAGGAAGGGTGGGCCGTACTGTAATTGTCACTATCAAAAGCAAGCTCTGTTATGTTTACCCATTGGTCGTTTTCTAAAGTAGCTTTATAAATCTTTATTAGAGTAACCTTATTTGCGTTTTTTCCTTTTTTACCTTCCAGATAGTTATTTCTGGTAAAATACATCGTTTTACCATCTTTTGTAAAAGTAGGGGTGGCTTCGTGGAATTTAGATTGCACCGTTTTGTCAAATTTATCAACAACACCAGGATTCATCTCTTCATCTAAATCAGCTACATATAAGTCAGTGAAATGTTGATCTGTCCAAGTATGTTTTCTTTGTCCCAAGCTACCAGTATCTCTGGCGGAAGTAAAAACAATTTTGTTTAAAGTTACTGCTGTTCCATAATCGGAGTATTTCGAGTTTATACCTGCATTTTCTACAGTATATCTTCCAGAGTTATTTTTTATGGCATCTAGATAATTTACATTACTAAGAAAAAGGTCTCCTCTAGAATCATCAGCAGAAAGTTCGCTGAATTTTTTGAGCATCTCATTAGCCTTGTCGTTTTCACCGATAACTTTCAAAGATTGGGAATAACGGAAATAGTATACTGGTTGCACCTCTGAGGTCATGGCAAATAATTCGCCATACCATTTAGCCGACTGTTCAAGGTCTGCATTGAAGTAATAAGAATTACCTAATTTTTGAAACATATCTACTGATTTGTATCCTTTTTCGGCCACCCTTTCGTAGGTCTTTATGGCATCTATATAAGAGTAATTATCGTATTTTTTATCAGCCGAGGCAAGCTTGGATTTTTGGGAATAACAGTCAAATGAAAAGACACTTACTATTGTTAGGTATAAAATGATATAATTTTTCATGATAATTACTTTTAGAAGAATCGGGGAGTTGTAATTTTTTTGTTGTTTTTGAATATTTCATAACGAAGGAAAACCTCATGTGATCCAGAGTTGTAATTATCTAATTTTGTGGTTTCAAGATCGTAAGCATAACCAATATACATACCATCTGACACTTGAAATCCGACCATTCCACTCATGGCAGCGCTCACTCGGTAAGCTGCTCCAATCATAAATTTATCATTGAATAAAAAGTTTCCTGAAAGATCAACCTGAAGAGGTGCTCCTTCAACCATTTTGGTAAGTAGCGCTGGTTTGAATTTAATAGTAGGATTTAAGTCAAATACATAACCTCCAATTAAATAATAACTCTTTTTTTCTTTAAAGATTTTGACGTCATTATCATCGTAGCGGTTCGTCTCGATGAAGTTTGGTATCGATAGACCGATGTATGCTTTATCAGAATGTAAATAAATTCCTGCACCAATATTTGGAGTGAATTTATTAAAATTTTGTAAACTTAAATCTCCAGCTTGTTTTGGACTTAATCTGGATACATCTAAATCGAATAAGTTTGCCGTTGCTTTAATACCAAAAGAAAGCTTAAATGTCTCTGAAACAGGTACGGTATAAGATAAATCTGCTGATATAGTATTTTCATGTGTTGGTCCAATCTTGTCGTTTATCACAGACACACCTAAGCCTAATCGACTACTGTTTAAAGGCGTGTTGATAGAGACCGCATTAGTTGTGGGGGCTCCGTCTAACCCTACCCACTGAGTACGATGTAATGCAAATATACTCATGGCTCCTCTAGATCCAGCATAAGCCGGATTGACGTTGATTGTGTTGTACATGTATTGTGTAAATTGGGCATCCTGTTGAGCATAACTTACAATACCAGTAAACATCAAGGCGATTAACAATATTCTTGTCTTCATTTAGGTTCTTTTTTTGTACCTGAGGATTTGGGCCTCAGGTATTAGATTTGAGTTGTTTTTATCTAGTAAGGTATAAATAACCGTCTTTAGTATTATTTTGAACATTATTATTGTTATCAACAGATGAATAGTTCAAAATATAAAAGTAAGTTCCCGTTGGTAACCCCGAAGATTGACTTATAGTTGTTCGTCCTCTTGATACACCAGTAAACTTGTTAGTTGTGTTGTTATAATTTTTAGTTTCAAAAACCAAGACTCCCCAACGGTTGTAAATCTCCACATTGTTCTCTGGATAACATACAGTGTCATCGATATTATCGATAAAAAACTCCTCGTTAATACCATCATTATTAGGAGAGAACGCATTATTAACAAATACGACTCCACAACCTAAAACTATTCCACAGTTATCGTCTGTTATTTTTATTATCAGCTTATACACTAGAGGACAACCATCGATTGTAATTTCGTAATCAAAAGTATATTCGCCGTTAGGTAAATCGTATGGACTTAATTTATTTTTATCTAATGTATCAGTACTTCCTAGGTCAACCCAATTTCCTGTCAACGGAAGATCAGTTGGTAAATAGGAATTTAAATCAACCTCTAATGTCCTATCAGTATTACATATTGCATCTAGTGCCATTATCGGTTCGATGTCTTCAGGTTGGCTAATAGTTACTTGCGCAGTAGCAGTACAAGAATTTCCTTCGGTACCAACGTTTGCCGTAGCAGTAAGAGTATAAGTTCCAGCAAGCAAATTGGTGTTTGATACTACTTTAGCAGTAGCATTTGTGATTACTACAGTAGAACCTTCACTATTTGTAACCGCTATCGAACCATTGGTTTCACCAAAGCAAGAAACGTTAGTAGCTATTCCGCTAACCGTTATAGCCGCATTAATAGTCAAAGTAACCGCAGTTCTAGTTAAAGAAGAACAAGTTGCGTTAGAAGCTTGAGCGTAATAGGTTGCAGTTCCCACACCCACTTGAGTAG
>NZ_JBGQOE010000050.1:0-7776 GCF_052113685.1 Flavobacterium sp. W22_SRS_FP1 | reverse complement strand
GACTTTAATGTCCTTTCTTTTGAAAAAATTATCCTATCCCTTTTCCTGAGAGTTGCATTAACTAATTGAATCTAGTAATATAAATAATAAACAAACAATAAAAAGCGAGGCTATCTGTAAAATGACAGCCTTGTTTTGTTAAACCCCTTTTTTTATTTAACTTAATGCCAAACTATTAGCACTAAATTTGTCGAGGTATTTCTTACGTTGTAAATAAATATTGTCTAAATTTGGAATTATGATTTTATCTAAAAAGAAACAAAACTTAATATTTGCATTTGGCAGATCTAGGCTAACAAATAATTTTTAAACTTAATGATAATTAAAAATAAAAAAACTGATTCAGAGGGAGAATATCACTTTGATAATTTTTTTAATATCTCAGCTGATTTAATTTGTATTGCTGGATTTGATGGTTATTTCAAAAGAATAAATCCAGCTGTTTCAAAATTACTAGGTTATTCAGAAGAGCAGTTATATGCCAACCCTATAAGTAGTTTTGTCTATACGGCAGATCTTAAAATCACAATCGAAACTAGAGAACAAGTATATAAAAACAAACCCCTCTTGAATTTTGAAAATCGATACTTAACTAAAACTGGGGAAATTGTATGGTTGTCTTGGACATCAATGCCTGTTGAAGAGGAAAAATTAGTTTATGCCATTGCTAAAAACATTACACATAAAAAAAGAATTGACCAAGAACGAAATGTTCTCCTTACAAATCTCACAAAAATTAACAAAGACCTTAAAAATTTATCATACACAACTTCTCACGACTTAAAGTCCCCAGTAAATAATTTACTCTCTGTATTTGATCTAATAGATATTTCCAAAATAGATGACGAAGAGACACTTGAGTTTATAGCTATTCTAAAAACTACGACAGAGGGTTTAGGACAAACTTTAAAAAACTCAGTAGCCGCTTTAATTCTTAAAGATGAATTAAATGCACCTATTGAAAAATTAAGTCTGAATCTACATCTAAATGAAGTACTACTTTCTATAAATTCATTAATAAAAAATTCA
Source organism: Flavobacterium sp. W22_SRS_FP1 (assembly GCF_052113685.1). Lineage (NCBI taxonomy): Bacteria > Pseudomonadati > Bacteroidota > Flavobacteriia > Flavobacteriales > Flavobacteriaceae > Flavobacterium > Flavobacterium sp. W22_SRS_FP1. The sequence goes on along the minus strand of NZ_JBGQOE010000050.1, from coordinate 6,747 downwards.
AAAACGCAAATCAGTATTGATTTTTCTGAACTTGGTGAAATTAATTTCAATAAAGACTATCTGAAAAGTGTATTCTTAAACTTGATTACAAATTCAATAAAATACTCAAAAGCAGACACTTTTCCTTTAGTTTCTATAACTTCTAAAAAAACAAATGGCATCAGTCAATTAATTTATTCTGATAATGGATTAGGTTTTGACATGGATAAAGTACGTGACAAAATTTTTGGATTGCATCAAAAATTCCATGATCATATTGATAGTAACGGAATAGGTCTTTATTTAATTTATAATCATGTTACTAACCTTGGCGGTCACATAAGCGTTGAGAGTAAAATAAATGAAGGAGCTACATTTACTATAACATTTAAAGACTGATTTAAAATATTTGTTTAGACTTACAATGAATTTTCGTATATTTAAAGAGCGACAAAACAGAAGCATGTAACTGCTAAAGTTCAAAAATTTTATGAAACAAATTTTGAAAAAAGCTTATCCTATATCTTCAAACGAAAACTATTCAGCGCTTGAAATACTCCAGTATGTTGTGCTTATTTGCTTCGTGCTTTACTTTGGAAGAACGCTTTTTATACCTCTCAGTTTTTCAATATTGATTAGTTTTATCCTGTTTCCAGTTTGTAAATGGTTAGAAAAAAAAGGATTTACAAAATCGCTTGCTATTTCAATTTCCCTTTCTTCTGTAGTTGTTTTATTGGGAATCCTTATATATGTACCTGTTGTTCAACTAAATCAGTTTTCCCAAGAATGGGAACCATTCAGAAATAAACTGCTAGAAACAGTAAATCAAATCAGTATTTATATTACACAACGGTTTGAAATAAGTAGGGAGGATCAATTGTATTTTTTTAAAAACTCTATTAATAGTTCAGGATCAGGGGCGCTTTCATTTTTGCAGAATGCGGTCTATTCCTTTTCAGAAACTTTTTTCTATCTTTTGATTATTCCTGTTTTTTCAGCGCTCCTACTTTACCATCGCCAAATACTTGCCAATGTTTTGTACCAGATTTTTCCGCCGGAACGAAAAGAAACCATCCGTGAAATTCTAACGGAAACGATACATGCCTACTATAATTTTATAAAAGGAATGCTGTTAGTTTATCTTATAGTTGGCATCTTAAACAGTATCGGCCTTGCTATCGTGGGTGTTCCACATCCTGTTTTGTTTGGCTTTATTGCCTCCATTCTCACTTTTATCCCTTATGTAGGAATCTTGATTTCCTCCCTATTACCCATAGCTGTTTCTTGGATTACATTCAATTCAATTTGGTACCCCTTGGGCGTAATTATTGTTTTTTCTATAGTCCAAATTCTTGAGGCCTATGTAATATTCCCTTTTGCGGTAGGCAGTCGTTTAAAAATCAACACCCTTGTTATAATCATAATGATTACGGCCGGTGGTATTTTATGGGGTGCAGCAGGAATGATTCTTTTCATTCCTTTTACGAGTATAGCCAAGTTAATAGCCGATCGTACTGAAGGATTAAAAACACTATCTATACTATTAGGAGATGGTGAAAGTAAAAAACTAAAGTCATAAAGACCCATCGCAAAGCGCAATACCTATTCGCTTTAGATAAACTAAAACAGCTACAAGAATGAACTTGTGGCTTAGTGCTGTTATTTAGAATCTACTCTATAATTCCATTTTGATCTATTAAATACATTAACGAAGTCATTGTTGCCGCTCCCAGTTCCAATTCTCTTTTATCAACTGCGTTAAATTTATCATTTGCTGCATGATGATAATCAAAATAACGTTGAGAATCTGGTTTCAAACCAGCTTTTACAATCTTTTTAGAAGTCAAAGGACCAATGTCTGAACCACTGTGTCCTTCGACAAAACTGTGTATTAAATACGGTTCAAATAAGCTATTAAAACTCTTTATTTTATCAAAATTAGCAGTGTCACATTCTAAAGAAAACCCTCTTGGACTAAAGCCACCTGAATCACTTTCCATAGCGAATATGTGGTTTTCATTTTTTACCAAAGATAGTTCTTCATATTTCTTACCGCCTCGTAGACCGTTTTCTTCATTCATAAAGAGAACTACGCGTAAGGTATTTTTGGGTTTATATCCAAGATTTTTAAATATGTTTACCACTTCCATACTTTGAACTACTCCTGCTCCATCGTCATGAGAACCATCTGCTAGATCCCAAGAATCGAGATGACCACCAACAACCATAATGTTTTCTGGATGCTCTGTACCTATAATTTCACCAACAACATTATACGATAAAACATCTTCAAATTGCTCGCAAGACTGTTTAAAATAAAATTTCAAATTTGGATTACTCTTAAGCGCTTTACTCAATAATTCTGCTCCATTAGTACTTATTGCAGCAGTGGGAATATACTGTGTTTTTGGAATGTCTCCATAACTCTGTGCACCAGTATGTGGAAAATCATCAAGTCTTAAGTTCATAGAACGCACAATTGTACCTATTGCTCCATACTTTGAAGCTTCTTTTGCTCCATCATATCGTTGATCTACAGCGCCCGAATAAGCGTGAAATGATTCTATTTGTTCGTTGTCCATCGGTCGGTTATAAAAAACAATTTTGCCTTTTATTTTATCTATTCCTACTGTTTTTAACTCTTCGATAGAATGTACTTCGACTACTTCAGCGGTTAATCCATTTGGCGCAGTTGCAATTGAACCACCTAAAGCACAAATAGGCACAATCGTTTTCGTTTTATTATCTAAAATATATGCCGTTTCTTTTTCACCTCTCACCCATTTAGGAACCATTACTTCTTGTAAATACACCTTGTCAAAACCCAATTTTTCCATTTCAGATTTGGTATATAAAACTGCTTTTTCAGCATTCGTAGATCCTGATAGGCGAGAACCAATATCATTTGATAGATGGTCCAACCAAGAATAGCATTTCGAATTTGTCAATGCCGATTTGTAAATTTCTTTCAAAACTTGCTCATCACTTTTTTGGGCATATAGTACTGAACTACCTATGAAAAATAGGGATAATAATGTTATTTTCTTCATGATTAATTTGGATTGTAGATTTCAAAAATACATTTTAAAATTTAAAATCATGTATCATTTTTAAAGGGTACAGGATTCTTTTATTATTTAATTGGTTCAAAACTGATAGCAGCTCCTCCGCCTGGAGCCAAATTCAATTTTATTTTTGATTTGCTTGTTACTACTGTCGTTCTTATTTTGTAAGCGATAGGATTTGCTTTCCAATCGGCATCTTTTGCATCTTCATAAATTATTGCTTTGTATTTTTGTCCTGGAGAAAGGAAGTCCAACTTAATTTCTGATTTTCTTGCGTTTTCATCGGTAATTGCACCTAAAAACCAAGATTTTTTTCCCTTTGCTTTTCTAACAACAGTTAAATAATCTCCTGGTTCTGCTTCAAGGTATTTACTTTCGTCCCAATCTACTGCAACATCTTTGATAAACTGAAAAGCATCTGGATATTTTTCATAATTTTCAGGCAAATCAGCTGCCATTTGAATTGGAGAATACATAGTTACATACAATGCTAATTGTTTTGCTAATGTTGTATGAACTTGCTCCGTTTTATTTTTATCGTAATAGCTCATTTTGATTTCGAAGATTCCAGGCGTATAATCCATTGGCCCACCTAATTGTCTTGTAAAAGGTAAAATCGTTTCGTGCATTAGTGGATTTCCAATACTCCAAGCGTTAAACTCGGTACCGCGAGCTGCTTCGGCGGCTACATAATTTGGATACGTTCTACCATACCCAGTAGGATGTGATGATTCATGTGAATTCACCATTAATTTATAATCGGCAGCACGTCTGGCAACAAAATTAAAATGATTTACCATGGTTTGTCCATCATGAAATTCTCCACGTGGAATAATTTTCCCAACGTAACCTGTTTTGGTAGCTGGATAACCGTATTTAACCATGTTTTCAAAATTACGATCCAAATGACGCTCAAAATTGGCAACAGAACCTGAGGTTTCATTATGCATAATCATTTTTACATTTTTGGATTTGGCGTAAGCCGAAATAGCAGCAATATCAAAATCGGGATAAGGAGTTGTAAAATCGAAAACCTCTTCTTTCCAATTTCCATTCCAATCTTCCCAACCAACATTCCAGCCTTCGACCAAAACACCGTCAAAACCATTTTTGGCCGCAAAATCAATATATCGTTTTGTGTTTTCAGTAGTAGCTCCGTGTTTTCCTGAGGCTTTAGGAGCATCAGCAAAATTAGTTGCATTTTGAGAGCCTGCATAATCCCATGTTGATTTACCTACGTGCATTTCCCACCAAATACCTACATATTTCATCGGTTTAATCCAAGATGTGTCTTCAATTTTTGAAGGTTCGTTTAAATTTAAAATCATTTTTGAACTTACAATATCTCTAGCATCGTCACTAACCATTATAGTTCTCCAAGGCGATACGCAGGGCGTTTGTAAATAGGCTTTATCTCCAATGGCATTAGGAACCAATTGTGAAGTCAATTTATATGTATTGACATCAACATTTAAATGCATTACAGGATAATTAACAACTGCTGCTTCAAAAATATTAAGGTACAATCCAGCTTGAGATTTCATCATTAATGGCGTTTGAACCATGTATTTCCCAGGAATTGATTTCACACCAATTCCATTATTCATATTGATCTTCGTATTGTCTATTTCAGATAATTTCGTTTCGTTGTATTCGTATTCATTACTATCGAAATCGCCCGGAATCCAAAAAACCTTATGGTTATCAGTTAAATTAAATTGCGTAACCTCATCAGAAATAATAAAATAATTCAATTCTTTTTGCCTTGGAAAATCGTAACGAAAAGCTACTCCTTCATCAAAAACTCTAAAAATGATATTCATTTTTACATTCGTTTCTTTTTGAATAAGTGCTACTGTAAGTTCGTTATACTTATTCACGATATTGGCTTGTTCTCCTAAAACAGGTTGCCATGTCTCATTGAACGTTGATTTATCTGACGTAACCATTTCAAAATGAGCGTCCAAAGCTGGTTTTTCTTTTAGCTTTATTCCAAGAGTACTTTCCAGAATTACGGGCTTATTTTTGTAGTTTACGGCGTAAGACGGTCGGCCGTTAGCAGTTAATTTAAAATTAATATCAATTTTACCAGAAGGAGACTGAATACTTTGTGCCTGCGATATATTTAGAAAAAAAATAAGAAAAAGAGAAAATAAGGATTTCATTTTGATTGGTTTTATAGAGTTTACGAATATAACTAAAATCTTAAATTCAGACCGTCTCAGCTACATAAATTATACTATTTTATAAAAAAAACTCCGCTTTAAGTATCGAAGGGCAATCACAATAAACCACACAGCTATCCGAAAGTCAAAAATAAAAAGTGCCTTAGAATCCCGTATTTTTGATTTTGCGAAACAAATAATACTTTATGGGACTCTTCAGGCGAAACAAAAATATCAAAAAACCAGTTATTAGACAAATTATAGAACTTGTTCCTAGATGGATGATCACCTCTTGTGCGAATAAACACAGTTCAGACAAAGGATGTAGTAAATACAAGACTTACGACCAATTTGTTGCTTTAACTTACGGACAGCTAAATAAGTGCTACACTTTAAATGATATTTCCACTGGAATTGGGGTTAGCGAGACTTTTATTGAAGATTTGGGATTGACTCAAAGTCCAGCAAGATCCACTATGAGTGATGGTAATAAAAAGCGGGATTGGAAAGTGTTTGAGTCCTTATATTACAGGCTTTTGAAACATTATGAAAGAGTTCTAAAAAGCGAGTCTCAACGGAATATTATCAAAGAGATTAAAGACCAAAACATAAAATTGATTGACAGTACCACAATCAGCCTGTGTTTAAACATGTTTGATTGGGCAAAGTTTCGGACAGCAAAAGGAGGATTGAAAATACACACCTGCTGGGATGACAATTTGCAAATTCCAGATTTGGTAAATATAACTGAAGCAAAAACACATGACCGCTACGGCATCGGTCAGTTAATATTTTCAAAAGGAACTATTGTTGTGGAAGACAGGGCCTATTTTGATTTTACATTAATGCGGCATCGGATTCAAGCTGAAAATGTTTTTGTTACACGAATTAAAACAAATACATTGTACGAATCCATTCAGGAATTAGACTTGCCCGATAAAGAAGACCAAGATATTATTAAGGACGAAATTATTACTTTAAACAGCAACAAAGCCATAGAGACAGGTATTAACGAGCACAAACTAAGGTTAGTTCATGTTTATAAGGAAGATGAAAATAAGGTTATCGAAATAATAACCAATAATTTAGAATGGTCGGCTAGAACAATAGCTGATTTGTATAAAAAGAGATGGGATATAGAATTATTTTTCAAAGCAATGAAGCAAAACCTACAGATAAAAACATTCCTAGGCACAAGTGAAAATGCAGTTAAATCGCAAATTTATATCGCATTGATCAGTTACTTATTGGTTGAATTGATAAATAGAACGATATCTAAAAAGACAAAGTCTTTCTCTAATCTGGTTGAAAAAATTAGAATCTGTTTAGTGTATTATCTAAGTTTAGATTATGTATGTAATCAAGTTGGAGATGGAGCCAAAAAAATAAGGTCAGAAACAGAATTAAAATTCAGTTCTGACTTATTTTCAGCATAATTTTTTAATTACAACCTGTTTAAAGGAGCTGAATTCAAGTTACTAATGCAACTTTTTGGTTAAACATATAATTTGGTGTTTCAAAATTAAATCTTTTTCTCG
>NZ_JBGQOE010000049.1:0-8049 GCF_052113685.1 Flavobacterium sp. W22_SRS_FP1 | reverse complement strand
GAATTTTCGTTTTTCCATCGTACAAAATTATAGTTTTTGATTTATAATTGTGTCCGATTATTTAAGGGGTCAATACAATATTATTAGGTTTTACTTATGGAACTTACAAATACATTTATTCCCTTTCCCACGAAGGAACAGATGATGCCCAGATAGAGAAAAACATGAATCCCATAATTCCTAGGGTATCTGGCTATGTAAGGAAAGTGTATATCACAGATAATAATTTTGTAAAAAAAGGGGATACTTTATTTACGATTGACAAAAAAGATTACCAATTAAAAATCGATGAAGCAACTGCAAATTTGGCCGCTGCAGAAGGGAGTTTTGAAGTTTCCAAAGCAGACATAAATAGCATTCTAGCTAGTATTTCAGTGTCTGAAGCTAATGTGAAGTCTGCAGGAGGAAATATTGAAAGCGCAAAGATCAGATTAGGTCGCCTTAGTAGTGATTACAACCGATACAACAATTTGTACAAAAGTCATACGATCACAAAACAACAGTACGAACAAGCTTTAGCGGCAAAGCAAGAGGCAGAAAGCCAAGTGCGTGTTTTAGAGCAGCAGCAAAAAGCGACCGCCTTCCAGAAGTCTGTTATTGTAGCAAATTCAAAAGTATCAGATAAACAAACCGATGTTGCGGCTGCCAATATCAAAAGAGCAAAAGCATTGCTTGATTCGGCAAATTTAAATCTAACGTATACCGCTATAACTGCTGCCATTGATGGACAAGTTTCTAAAATTGACATTCAACCCGGGCAATTAGTGCAAGCAGGGCAATCCCTTTTTTACATTATTAATAATAATGAAGCATGGGTTGTCGCCAATTTTAAAGAAACACAATTAAATAAAATGATTACAGGACAGAAGGTAACTATAAAAGTAGACGCTTATCCAGATTATTCATTTAATGGAACGGTAACTTCCTTTTCACCTGCTACAGGAGCCCGTTTCTCTATTTTGCCTCCTGATAATGCTACTGGTAACTTCGTTAAAACAATTCAACGCTTACCTGTAAAAATAAGTCTTGACGCCACTAACGATGCTGAAAAAATAAAGTTATTACGTCCTGGAATGAACGTGGATGTTGACGTACATATAAAATAATATGGCACCAGGAGAGGACGATTTAGTCGAGTACGGTTTTAGGCGGGTTATCATTACAATAACGGCGGTACTTTGTGCTTTGCTGGAAATTGTAGATACGACTATTGTTAATGTCGCACTAACCAATATGAGAGGAAGCTTAGGAGCTACATTAACTGATGTGGCTTGGGTTATCACGGCTTATGCTATTGCCAATGTTATTGTGATTCCAATGACGAGCTGGCTTTCGCAACAATTTGGCAGACGCAATTATTTTGCAGTTTCCATCATTATATTTACCGTTGCCTCTTTTTTATGTGGTAATGCTACTAATATATGGGAGTTGGTTGCTTTCCGATTTATCCAAGGACTTGGTGGCGGCGCCTTATTGGTTACGGCACAAACGATAATTACTGAAAGCTATCCTATCGCTAAACGTGGAATGGCTCAAGCCATTTATGGCATGGGAGTTATTGTAGGTCCTACACTGGGCCCGCCGTTGGGTGGGTATTTAGTGGATCGTTTTTCTTGGCCTTATATTTTTTATATCAACATCCCATTAGGAATTATCGCTACCCTTTTAACATTAAATTTTGTACGAAGCCCAAAATATGGTGAGAAATTAAAGGCTAACCAAGTCGACTGGATAGGAATTATTCTTTTAGCAGCCTTTATTGGTTCTTTACAGTTTGTACTAGAACATGGGCAACAAGACGACTGGTTTAACAATAAATTGATAGTGCTGCTAAGCAGCGTTTCATTATTTGGCCTAATATTATTTATTTGGAGACAGTTAACCTACAAACATCCAATCGTAAATTTGAGTGTACTGAAGGACGGCAATTTAAGAATTGGTACGTTAATGGCTTTTATTCTTGGCTTCGGGCTGTACGGTTCCACTTTAATTATTCCAATTTACACACAGTCCGTCTTAGGGTGGACAGCCACTGATGCAGGCTTGCTACTGATTCCCGGATCTATAACTACTGCTTTTATGATGCCTATTATTGGTAAATTAATTCAGAGAGGAGTTCCGCAGGGATACATGATAGGTTTAGGGTTTCTAATTTTCTTTTTCTTTACTCTTATGATGCGTAATAACATGACCCCAGATACTGGTGTCGAGCATTTATATTGGTCTTTGATATTACGAGGGATTGGGTTGGGACTGCTTTTTGTTCCCATCACTACCCTATCACTATCGACTTTGTCAGGGAAAAACATTGGTGAAGGCGCGGCATTTACTGGTATGATGAGACAATTAGGAGGTTCTTTTGGTATAGCCATAATTACTACATTTATCACTAGGTTCAGTCAAGAACACCGGGTAAGTTTAGTTGCACATTTAGACGGAAGCAAATTTGAAGTTCAACAACGACTGTTACTCTTACAAAAAGGGTTTATGTCCAAAGGATTTACGTCTAACGAAGCATTAAATAAAGCCTACCAGGCAATTGATTATTCTGTCATGAAACAAAGCACGGTGCTGTCATACATGGATGTTTTCTTGTATCTAGGAATCCTATTTCTGTGCTGCATTCCAATTATATTTTTTGTAAAAAAAGGAAAAAACAAAATCAATCTTGGAGATGCTAGCCATTAACAGAAACAAAAAATGCCGATATCATCAGCAATATCGGCATTTTTTTATTTTAGCGTAAATTATTATCTAGTAAAAACGAGATGGTTTCCTTTAGACAAATTCGCATCAAACTGATACCCATCATAATCGAAGCCTTTTAAATCATCAACTGTTTTAGCATCGGTGTCTATAATATAACGCACCATCATTCCCCTAGCCTTTTTGGCAAAAAAGCTAATGATTTTTAATTTCCCGTTTTTATAATCTTTGAAATCTGGTGTGATCACGGGAACTTTCAGCGCCTTGGTGTCAATAGCCGAAAAATATTCGTTACTAGCCAAGTTGACAAATAATTCTCCATCTTTTAGCTCTTTGTTGAGACTTGTTGTTATCGTGGTTTTCCAAAATTCATATAGATTTTTATTTTCTTCTACCGCCAACTTTGTCCCCATTTCCAATCGATATGCCTGCATTAAGTCCAAAGGCTTCAAAAGTCCATACAAACCAGATAAAATACGTAAACAATCTTGTAATGTATCTACTTTATCTATTGGGATCGAATAAGCATCTAAACCGGTATACACATCACCGTCAAAAGTATAAATAGCGGGACGTGCATTTTCAGGAGAAAACGGTGTCATCCAATCTTGATTGCGCTTCCAATTTAAATCGGCCAATTTATCTGAAATATGCATCAGTCCTGACAACTCTTTTGGCGATTCCTTTTTTAATACTTTCTGGATCTGCTTTGATTCCTTTAAAAATATTGGTTTTGTATAGGCTTCAGTGGGTAACTCCTTTTCGAAATTCAAAGATTTAGCTGGCGATATTACTATTTTCATAAATATTCCTATTACAGGTTCTTTTTTTAATGATTTTCTCAAAAGTACAAATTGAAAACAATTAATAGAAGTACTTAAATTGATTTATTTAATGATCGAATAGAAAATATTAATTGATACAAATTTTCTTTTTACTATTTCTGCATCACATCTTTATGCCCAGAAGCCACACTTGATTTATCAGAAACAATAGAAATTAGAAAAAGCCTCCCTATCTAATCTAGAGTTAATAAAGAAAATTGCTGGCAAAATTTTCTAAGAAAAATTATCAGTTACAATGAAGAAAGTTTCAATACAGCTCAATTAAAAAAAAGAGCTGACCAATCTAGAACCCCTTATTTACCGTGGCAGTATAGATAATAAGGCAATTGGATATTTGGAAATAAATTTTAGAAAAGCTCAAACAGAAATAATAGGCGAATAAGCTTTCGAAATTCAGTGCATTTATATTCTGCGAGAGTTTCATGGAAAAAAATTGGGCAATTGTTTATCAATGCAGTTGCAAACATAGCAAAACCAAATGCCTTCTCTTACGTTTGGCTAGGTGTGTGGAAAGAAAATCGAAGAACACCTGAGTTTTAACGCAAAAATAGCTTTTTGGTATTTGACAAGTATATTTTTAAAACATTATTATCCATTTCGACAACGGGGTTAGCTACTAATTAGCTATTTTTGTAAATCTGGCTATAATTGTTTGACATTTATACATAAAATCGGGAAAATTTCCGAGTGTTAGCTACAAAAATAAAGAATACATGAAAGTAAAGATCGAGAAGGCGATAAAAAAGATTTATAATAGCGATTTGTTTAATGAGTTCTTTAATAATGAAAAATCCAGTGGACTCGTCCTAATTGGCTGTACCATCTTTTCATTATTTATGGCAAATTCATTTTTTGGTCAACAATACCTCCAAACTTGGCACATGAAATTTTGGGGAGAAAGCTTGGAATATTGGATAAATGATGGCTTAATGACGCTTTTCTTCCTTCTTATTGGTTTAGAATTAAAAAGAGAAGTTCTAGAAGGTGAATTATCTAATTTAAAGGATGCGATGCTTCCTATTTTTGCGGCACTAGGTGGGATGTTGATTCCTGCCGGTTTGTACTTGCTTTTAAATTATGGTACTAAAGCTCAAGCTGGAGCTGGTATTCCGATGGCTACCGACATTGCGTTTGCCTTAGGAGTGCTTTCTTTATTGGGTAGTAGAGTGCCATTATCGTTGAAAATTTTCCTAACGGCCTTAGCCGTAATTGACGACTTAGGCGCTATTTTAGTAATCGCTATTTTTTATACAGACACGATTCTTTGGACAAACTTATTCATCGCTCTAGGTATCATGGTAGCCCTATTTATATTGAATAAAATGAAAGTGCGCAATTTGATTACCTACCTGATTGGTGGAGTGATTATGTGGTGGTTTATGCTACATTCTGGTATTCACGCAACTATAACAGGAGTATTGTTAGCGTTTGTGATTCCTTTTGGCAACGGCGATAAAAAATCAACTTCTTCCATTCTAGAACATTTTTTACATAAACCTATCGGCTTTATTATACTTCCTATATTTGCATTGGCCAATACTGCCATTGTTATTAGTTCGAATATTGGAGAAACCATTTCGCAGCATTATAGCATAGGAATAGCTTTGGGCCTAATTGTTGGAAAACCATTGGGAATTTATCTGTTTAGCTTTTTGGCAGTTTCAGCAGGAATATGTAAACTTCCAAATGACTTAACTTGGAAAACAATCATCGGTGTAGGGTTCCTTGGTGGTATTGGGTTTACCATGTCAATTTTCATAACTTTACTAGCTTTCGACGACAAAACTTTAATTAGTAATGCAAAATTCATTATCTTACTTTCTTCATTAATCGCAGGTTTAATTGGCTTTCTTTTTTTAAAAAACACCTTAAAAGAAGTTACAGATGAAAAAAACAACGAATAAAATATTTGCTTACACAAATCTTAGTAAAGGCGAAGAAGATAAGAACATTGTATTAGATAATGTAACGTCCAACATTTCATTCAGGGGCTCGAATTTATGGATTCTGGCTTGCGCAATTGTAGTGGCATCAATAGGGCTAAATGTAAATTCGACAGCTGTTATTATAGGTGCAATGCTTATATCACCGTTGATGGGGCCAATTATAGGAGCCGGTTTCGGATTAGGAATTTATGACTTTAATTTACTTAAAAGATCACTAAACAACCTTTTGATTGCTACTTTAGTTGGGTTAGTTGTATCTACTCTTTATTTCTATATTAGCCCCTTTAAGGATGCGCAGCCTGAGCTATTATCACGAACTTCGCCTAATATTTACGACATCTTAATCGCTTTTTTTGGAGGTTTAGTAGGAGCTATTGCAATAACAAGAGTTGAAAAAGGAAATCCAATCCCCGGAGTTGCTATTGCTACAGCACTGATGCCTCCTCTTTGTACTGCCGGATATGGCTTAGCAATTGGTAACATGAAATTCTTTTTAGGCGCCATGTATTTGTACTCAATAAATTGTGTTTTCATTTGTATATCCACCTTTTTTATTGTCAAATATTTAAAATATCCTGTAAAGAAGCAATTGGACGACAAACATCAAAAACAAGTGCGATATATCATGACAACTTTAATAACTGTATTAATACTTCCGGGTATTTATTTTGCATACCAATTAATTGAGCAGAAGAAATACCAACATCAAATTGATATTTTTATGGAAAATGAATTTACAAATAAAGGGATTGCTATTTTATACAAAAAAACAGACTTCAACAAGAACCCAAAAAAACTGGAACTCGGATTCCTTTCGAGAAGATTTAGTACCGAAGAAATTAAAACACTAAATCAAAAATTAAAATCTTACAATATCGGTAATACAAAGTTAATTGTCATACAAGATACTGCAGATCTTAAAAGTGATATTTTAAATGAAATTAATTTTAATAAATCTGTATTAAGTGAAAAAGACGTTACGATTTTAAACTTGAAGAATGAAATTGCTAAAAATTCGTATGACAATAGAGCAATCCTGTCAGAAGTAAAAATTCTATTTCCAGAAATTGAAAATATTTCCATTTCTAATCACACTTTTGACGAAAATACAGACAGTACTAGAACAGTTCCGGTCCTCATCTACAAAAGTAAAGGGGGGCTAGATGAGCCGACAGAGAAAAAGATGGTACTTTGGCTTAAACAACGTTTGGCTAAAAAGCAGATTGAAATTTATCCTCAAAAGTAAAACTGAAGAAACTACAATCAGCCACATGATTTAATTGATCGTTTAATACTATCTTAAAAGTAGTAGTAACTAAGTTTTGTCAAAAAGAGGAACGAATTGTAGGCTGAACATCATCTTTGTCACTTTGCTATATTTTTCCGGATTCTATTAAAATTAAAAAAAACAAAATCATCCTACGCGAAATCCAAAACATCAAAATTCACGCAACCCAAGATTACAAATCTGGCAAACTAATAAAAAAGAGAGAAATAGCGTATTTTTTTTTCGCCAAGTTGAAGCAATTAAAAACAATTTCCGACCTTGTGGTCATTGCAGCAAAACGAATTAAAGCCAATGGACTTATTTAGCACAGAACCGGACAAAAACACAAACCTATTGCCTAAAGATGGTACAGTAAACTACTACGGCAGCTTGATGCCGCAGTCCAAAGCCGATGAATACCTGACTGAATTATTAGAAAACATAGATTGGAAAAATGACCAATCCATCATTTTTGGTAAACTTATCATTACTAAACGCAAAGTCGCTTGGTACGGGGATAAGAATTTCAGTTACACCTACTCTAATACTACGAAGGAAGCCCTGCCTTGGACTCCTGCTTTACTCCAACTGAAATCACTGGCCGAAACCACTACTGGCGAAACCTACAATTCCTGCTTGTTAAACCTATACCATGACGGAAACGAAGGTATGGGATGGCACAGCGATGCCGAAAAGGATCTCAAGAAAAATGGTACAATCGCTTCCATGAGTTTTGGAGCCGATCGCAAATTTGCTTTCAAAAACAAGGAAAGTAAGGAAACAATTTCTATGATGCTACAAAACGGAAGCCTGCTAGTCATGAAGGATGAAACCCAAAGCCACTGGCTGCATCGCCTACCTCCTACCAGACTCGTTATGAAACCCAGAGTAAATCTGACTTTTAGAACGATTATAGTGAAGTAGTAAAGAACGTTAACAATCATAGAACTAATCGCTTATCGTTTGTTACGAATGTACTGACGGTCGTTTGTAATAAGTACCAAATTAAACTCTTCAACCAACCTTAGGATAAACAATACAGAAATTGATAGCGGAGGTCTCCTCATATCTCTAATTCCCAATACAATTTGAGCAGCTAAGCTTATTTATGACTGCATTTAATTCTTTTTATAACCGTACTTAAATAAATACTATTTTAGTAGAAAAAAGAAGTCTGTTGACTATCATTTTGAACCCAGTCTAAAAATAACTAGATTCAATTAGTTAATGCAACTCTCAGGAAAAGGGATAGGATAATTTTTTCAAAAGAAAGGACATTAAAGTC
>NZ_JBGQOE010000048.1:0-8249 GCF_052113685.1 Flavobacterium sp. W22_SRS_FP1 | reverse complement strand
AGCCCTCTATTATAATAAGCTCCATTATCATTAGGATTAATTTCAATAGCTTTAGAATAATCCGATATTGCTCCTTGGAAATCTTTTAAATTACCTTTAGCAACTGCTCTATTAAAATAGGCATCACTAAATTTTGGATTAATTTTAATAGCTTTATTATAATCTGCTATTGCACCTTGATTGTCTTCTAAATTAACTTTAGAAACTCCGCTGTAGAAATAAGCATTGCTAAATTTTGGATTAATCTTAATAGCTTTTGAATAATCTGCTAATGCACCTGAATAGTCTTCTAAATCAGCTTTAGAAATACCTCTCTCAAAGAATTCTTCAGCAGTTTGACAATAAGAAAAAGAAGTTAAAAATAAAACGACACCAATAGATATTCTTTTCATAATTATATTTTTTAAGAGAACGTAAGTAAGTTTGCAATTATCATTTCAATTCAAGAAATAAGCTGTTACTTCTATTTTATAACAAAACTATATTACTTGATAACCCATTCCTCACGGTTTTCCACATTTGAGGAAAATAATTTTATAGTTGTTTAATCTTAGGATAGGAATATAAAGCAACTACTTATTTTCCAATTTCAACGATTTTTTATAACTTTTATTGTAACTTTTTTTGTGAAATTATTTACCGATGAATAAAAGCATAAATATTCTATTATATAGGACGGCTATCGAACTTAAAAATCACATGTGGGGGTCTTGGCTGGGGTGCAGCTCTACTTTCATGTACACACTAAAATAAGCAAATTGGTTAAAAAATTTTGGGAAATAATTTTTTAAATGATTTGTAGTAAATACCCAAATCATCTAACTTAAAGCTATATTTACAGTATATGGCTTCCAGATTTAGGTTTTGGCTTATAAGGATGATTTTGGAGGTGGTGTGTCTTCAGCTCTTTTTTTATACAATCAAAAAACAATGTACTGTTTATGCGTTGGGAAAGCTAAAACCCTAATAGCGTTGGCTTGGGTGGGTACAAATGCTTCAGCGATAGCGTTCCTGTTTTTTTTCTTACTATATTTGTACTCATATGAAAAAAGCGTTACTACTCATTTTTTTATTTGTAGCTTGTATTACTGATGTTAATGCACAAAAATTCTATCTAGGGAATTATCTAACTCCTACAACTAATGAATTTGAATTAATAGGTATTTCATCCAGAACAGGTGTGTTTGCTTATAAATATAAAAAAGAAATTTACGATACTTTTTTTGGTAGAAAGATAGCAGATATTATTGTTGGAATAAAAAATGAACGTATCGTTCAAACGATTTACTTGTTAATTCCTGAAACAACAGATGTTGGGGTTCCTAAAGAAGTTATGAATGAAATCCAAAAGCAATTTCCTTTCCCATTTAAAGAAATTAACGATAACTATGGAATGAACATTGACAATGAAACTATATCAATAGCTAGAGTTACTAACGCAATTTCTTTTTGGAAAGATAGAATTATGTTTATGAATTCTGTGAAACAAAGTATATTACAAACTAATTAATAAAACTAATTATTTATGAGAGTTAAAGCATTATTATTTATAGCCTTTTTAGTTTTTTCGAACTCAAAATGTGTAGCACAAACAAATTACAATATCGATCCTAAATGGGATAATTATTATAACAATTATCCATCAGGTATTGTTGATAACCACAGAGGTTCAGATTTTATAAATGTAATTGATAAAGTAAGTTTTATACCAAATATGAGAGAATTGAAAGGTGATCAACAATTAATAAAAAGAGTAATATTAATGTTAAGCCCAGAGGATTTAAATCAGATGAATATTACAGGGAATTATTATAGTAGAACTATAAAACATTATGACTATTTTGAGCTTTATAATATGACCTATAACAAAATATCAAAAGAAACTTGGGATAGATACGCCCCTTATTTATTGCCTTTAATGGATATTGATGGAACTGTCAGTCTTAAATAAATTGGGTATGAAAAAAATTATTATTCAAACTTTATTTTTACTGTTTTGCTCAATTGGTTTTGCTCAAAACACTAAGGCTTCATACGAAAAAGCAAATACTTATTTTCAAGATAAAAATTATTTTTCAGCTATTCAAGAATTAAATAAGTTAATAAAAATAAATCCTAAGAACAAAAAAGCAATAGAATTAAGAGGTATGGCAAAACATAATCTTAAAGATGAGCGTGGAGCAATATCCGATTTTACCCTAATAATAAGTATAGACAGAAATTACGCAAACGCTTATTTTTTGCGAGGTGTTTCAAGAATACTAAATAACCAAAAAGAAGAAGGATGCCAAGATTTAAGCAAAGCAGGTGAGCTGGGAATTAGTGACGCCTATGCAATAATAGAAGCCCAGTGTAGAGATTAATTAATTATTCTAACACAATTCTTTTTCTATTTTTCATAATGAAATAAATAATGATTGAAAGTATTATACCAATAGTGGAATAAATAGAAAAATATATTAAAAATGCCCATTTTTTTGGTTCTAAAGAATAACGATTGGAATAACTTTTATACCAAACTATCCAATCAGATGTAAAAACAGAACCATCATTTCTACTTGTTGATGATGTAATTTTGTCGTCATCAATAACATAATTTTTATCACCATTTGGTCGTATAACGTGTATTGTATCACCCCATTTAACATATTTATCGCCTATTTGATTAACTTCATAATAGTCGCTTTTATAATGACCTAAATGTAAACCCAAAATTTTAGAATAAGAGCCTGGTACGTATGTACTATCTTTATCTTCCTTTGTTAAAAATTCAGGTGCGTACTGCCCTCTAATTACACATAAAAAACAACCTGCTCGAAGGGGAACAGGTTGTCATTTTTTATTGTTTTAATTTTATAAAAATTATATGTTTGACTATTTGGACAAAGGCTAAGTTTGCAAATATTCAATCAATAATTTCGTAACTCTGGATCCAAGTAAAGCACACCTATTAGCTCAAATAAATCTTTTTCTTCTGGGATAGCTATTTGCCTACCACTAATGCAAAGTTGACCTCCTTCGCTCTTATATCCAAGTTTAACCCATCCAGTAGCTAACACTTTATGTGAGTAGTCGGCACACCCTGTTCGTAAAGCGTAAGTTAATCCCCAGTTCTCATGATTAGTGAAAAATAAATCTAATGCAATACCATCTGGTAATAGTCTTTGTGTGTATTTGCATGGTAATTCACCTCTTACTTTCTTCCATTGGTTAACTACCGTTGCTATTCCACTTTCAAAAAGCCCTACATCATAAGGTTTTGCTATTGCTACTAATTCAATATCCTTAACTTCAGGTTTTTTGCGCCTAATACTTCCTGCTATTTCTATTCGCTCGCAATATGGAGCAAGTAATTCTTTTGTTCTTTCAGCTATTTCTAATGCTTTATCTAATTGCATGATTTATTTATTTTAATTGTTTACAATAGTCATTTTAGTCATTTCATTTATAAAAATATCAGCCAAATCAATTCCTGTATCGCAATCCATTTGTTCTAAAAATTCACTAACTATAATTTTATACCCGATAGCATTTAGTTCAATTGCTTTATGTTTCCAATCTTCAAATTCACTTTTATCAGGGAAAGCAACAATTTTAAATTGCTTAATTGGATCTAACATTGACTGTTTAAACCCTTGCTTACTACCAGTGGCCAACCAAATGTACTCAGGTTTAAAAACACTCATTATAACGGCTGTTTTTTCGCTTTCAACTATTGCAATAGTCTTCTGATTAGTTTCACTAATGAGGTGTAACCCAAACAAACACTGGTCTAAATTAAAGTCCTCCGTTTTATTTACACTATGCACCCAATTTATTACTCCTTTACCTTCTGTTGTTTTTGCTCTTTTACCTGTTTCAGTAATGTATTGCAGAATTTTACCTGCATGAATTCTTTCTAAATTATCAATTTGCCAAAATATTGTAGCTCCTTTATAATGCTTCGAAGTTCCTATTAAATATTTTGAAACAATTTCTGTCACTTCAGCTGCTGTAAATAGCGTTTTTAAGAATTCAATAAAATTATTTTCTTTGTTTCTTGAAAAGCTTTTATCGAGTATTTCAAGACTATGGAAACTTGGTTTTGGTTTTGGTTTACAGCACACAAATAGGCCTACTTTATTGTTTTTTGGAGGATTGTGAAAAGCACAGTTAGTTTCTCTGTCACATCGCCCAAATTCATCATCTAAATAACTGCCATTTGCATTTTCAATGTATTTTACAAATGTTTGTTTATTGCATCTTGGGCATGTAAACTTTTTACTGCTGGGGTCTAAACTGAATTTATATTGGTTCATCTTTAGTGTTATTTAATTTGCACTTTGCATTTTCCGCACTTTTGTCACTTTCAAAATGTCGATAATGTCAATAATGCAAAGTGCGGTTAATTAATTATTATTCTTTTTTATTAACGATTCTTCTTTCATAAGTTCCGTGCTTGATTTTCTTGAATAAAACGGAATCATTTAGAAATTCTTTTACTCTTCTTTCTTGAAAATCAAACTGAATTCCCATCTCAACTGCTTGAGCGGTATTAAATGTGTTTGGTAGTGAATTATAAAACTGCTTCTTATTATCTGCTAATGAAAATAAATACGAGTTTGGATTGTGAATGTATCTCAACACTTTTAAAGAACAATTCAAGTAATAATTACATAGCTTTTCAGCGCCAATTACTGCATCTAATCCTATTTCAATACTTTGCGGATCTTCCATCATTTGAAGTAATAAGGCAATGCGAATAAAATGAATATCAAATTTTGAAATTATCTCGCCTTTAATAGTGTCTTGATTTTCATTTACCATTTCACATTGCTTTAAATTCCATTGCATGAAGAAATCTTTTGCTTCTTTTGACCATGTAATTATTTTTGCATCTGCATTAAGTTCCTTTTTCGAATTGAAAAAACCATTGATAAAATCAGTATATTTTGCTTGCAATTCTAAACTTGACTCTTCATCACTTATTGGTTCCTTAAATGTTGCCTCTGGAAATGCAAATAAGAAGCGTTGATAAAAACCATTGTTTTGTTTTTGCATAGGGAATAACTTACTAAGCATTCGTGGCTGTATTCCACCAATAATCGACAAATAAGGCAAGTTTATCAATAATGGTATTGGAGCACCAATCCTATCAATTGATGTTTGTTGATTGCTCCAAAAAGAAAGATAGGTGCTAGATTGGTCGGTTTTAGAATAGTTATTCATTCCTTCTAGAAAGGTTGCCAATTCATCACTTAGAACTGTCAATCCTCTAGGATTTTGATACAGTCTTTTAGTTAAAATTTCAGGTGTGAAGTTGGCCATGAGGCTTTTCTCTAAAATAGGCTCTGGAACTGGTGTGACTTCTTTTTTTTGCTTTTCGGTTAATTTAGAATAATCACCATGTTCTTTAAGAAGTATATTGTAGTTCTCGTGCCTTGCTTTGTCTAATTCACGAATAGGAATAAAAGCATGGTTTACTGGATGAGTTTTATTTGCACCTGCATTTCCAACTAGGCAACAATATAGTGAACCGTATTCATACCAGCTCTCTTTTACCTTTAACTTCACTGTTGTGCCTACTGCACATGATATAGCTGTTAATATTGCTGTTCCTGTATAGTCATGGGGGAAACGTAATGATTTGCTTAAATCAATTATTAAGTCACTAAACAATTGCGGAAAAGCATCAATTGGAAATGGATTATCATTTGCCAAAGTTTCAGATTTCATTGAATCATCGATTGCTTTGCTTAAGCTTATTAAAGATTCATTTTGAAAATTATTATCTGATTTACTATGTGTGTTAGAATTTATCATAACCTTACTTTTTTAAATAGGTTAGTGATTCTAAAACCTCGGTTCTCTTGTATAGAACACGATTTCCAATAGCGTAGCTTTTTAACTTTCCACTTCGAGTATGTTTCCATAAACTCGTTTTATTAAAAGAAAGCATTTTACAGACATCGTCTCGAGTCATTAACTCATTTTCGGATTGGAGATTTGCAGTATTTTGGATCTGCAATAAAGGAATAAGTGCTGCGGCTAACTCTTGGAGTGTGATGCCGTTTAAAAAAATTTGATTCATTTGTACCTTGTTTAGGATTAAGGCACAAATGAATTTTAGGGTTTTTTAAGGGTTTCCCTAAATCGTTTCATTTAGATTGAAACCGATATTTATAAGTTGTGATTCAACCTTTATTACTGTCTTAGTTGAATTCATAGGATTGTTTCTGTCATCTACTTTTTTACTCAAAATTGGATTTATCATTGGTTGAATAGTACTAGCTTTCGAACCAGTAACTGCGCTTAAAACTGTTGCCAAACTATTTGTTGAAGACAAAAAGGGTTGTTTTCTTTTTAAAAAATCAATGATGCCAAGTTTCTGTAAATAAATTATTTTTTCTGTTGCTGATGTACCGCTTAAATCAATTTCAGGTAATTCAACTTTTAAAATATTAGATTTATTTTCGATAATCCACCTTTGAAGGTATTCTATATTACGTTTTTTCGTTTTACTGATGGTTTCTAGTTCTTGATTTGTCTCCTTACTAAATTGTTCTTTCATCGGGGACCAACTTATTTGCATAGTGTCATAAATTGATATTTGTTTATAAAGGAATTCAAATTCTAGCCACTTTAATAAAATCCCTTTATTTTCATCGTCAAGATGATTAAAAGCATCTTCTAAAGTCGTTATAAGGCTTAACAAAGTTTCTTTAAAAAATTCACTTGAAATTTTAGTTTGTATTTCGCTTAAATCCATTTTATTAAATATTTAGTTATAAATTATTTAGTTGAACTCCTGATCACTTTCACATCTGCAGTTTTTGTCTTGGGAGCCAATTTACTAAAATATTCTAACATCTGGTGAGCGTTGTCATAAGTTGTTTTTCCAATATATGACAAAAACATTCGTTCTGTTCCATGTCCTGTTATGCCCATTAATACAGTTGTTGGTATACGTCCGTAATAATTAGAACTAAAGGATCTCCTGCAAACATGGCTGCTTACAACTTCATGTTTTGGATAAATTCCCTTAACTGTGGGTTCGTTATGTTTAAGTTTTTTTCTTCCCATAGTTGGTGTATATAATTTAGCGGCTTCACAAACGTCTTTAATGTATTCGTTAAAGTGAACTAATGATATTTTATAAGGCATCCCCTCTTCTAAAATTTCAACTGCTTCAGGAAGTACTGGTATTGCTACTAATTTCCCTGTTTTTTGCTGCTTTAATTCAATTATTTTTACACCATCTAACTCTTTTATATTTTTTTCAGTAATATTAAGTAAGTCGCCGCCACGTTGACCAATCAAACAACCTAAAAGTAACCATTTACGAGCATTGATAAGTGCTTCCCTTATAAGGGGAGCATTTTTAATAGCTTCTTGCTCATCATCGTTCAAAAAGACTATATCTTCAGGCTCACGACTTTCGGAAATGCCTTTAATATTCTTAATTTGTGGTGAAGTTTCAATATCGTTTTTAGATGCATCAAGACATATCGTCCTAATGTTAGCAATGTTTTTTCCAACGTAATTAATAGAATATTTCAAACAGAACATCCACATCTTGTATCTTTCAACAAATTTTAAATCAATATCTTTAATTAATATACTTTTATTCTTTAATATTTCTGTTTCATAACGGATAATTGTGTTTTTAAAAAGTTTTAAATTCTGAACACGACCATTACTTAACCCAAGTTGTTTTTTTGCGTTTTGTTTAAATGGAGCTTCATCAATGTACTTTTGAATATAAGTAGTCAGTACATCTAATTCAACTACTGGAATTTTGTTATTGAATATGTCAATTTGAAGTTGTAACCAATCACCCGTGAATTCTATTCCAGCACCAATCCCAGCATTATAAGCATTTTCTAATGCTGATTTTAAGTTTCTTAAATCTGTGTTTAAATTTTTAGAGTTTTCATCTTTAAGTTTGGTCCTTTCTTTTTCATCGTCCCAAAACTTAGCATCAACAACAAACCCTGTTTTTCTCCAAAGCAGCGTTTTCCGATCTATAGAGTATCGAACATAAATATTAGAATTTTCATTTTTGTTTCGAAGTAAAAGTTTTATTGTAGCCATAATTTAAGGTTTAAAAAATAAAGATAATTTATTTTGCTAAACATTTGCTAAACATTAAGTGTATTTATGCGAATTATCTCGATTTTGAAAGTATCAGTGAAATCATTACTTCTCTTATAAATACTAGGTTTATATGGCTTTTAATTCCGTGATAATACACGGGTAATGTTCCCATC
>NZ_JBGQOE010000047.1:0-10335 GCF_052113685.1 Flavobacterium sp. W22_SRS_FP1 | reverse complement strand
AGTGGAACTGCAACAATTACAACGCCAAGTTCTCCCGTGACAACGGTAACTGGATTAGTAGCCGGTACTACTGCAACAGTGAGGTGGACCGTAAGTAATGGAACTTGTAGTGCTTTTGATGAGGTGGTAGTGAGAAATAATATAGCACCTTCACCGCCTGTTTCTGGAGGCAATATTACCGAATGTAAAGAACCTTCAATGCAAACTCTAACGGCTATTGCTACTGTTCCTGAAGGTTATTCTATTATTTGGTACGACTCTGCAACTGATGGAGCGATTGTTCAAAATCCAACTCTAAATGCTGTAAATACAATTACATATTATGTAGAGGCGGTAGACAATGCTACCTCATGTGTAAGTTTAAATCGTACTCCAGTTACGCTAACAATAAAGACTTGCTTAATCGCAATTGTAAAAACTAATGACATTGCAGTCGGACCAAATGACTGTGCTACTCTAAAAGTTGGCGATATTGTAACTTATACATTTACAGTAACCAATCTTGGTAACGAAACCTTAAACAATATAGTTGTGGCTGACCCTCACGCGGGCTTATCTGCAATTGAATTGCAAAGTGGTGACCTTAATACAAACAGTTTGTTAGAGGTTAACGAAATTTGGGTTTATGAAGCAGTTTACACAGTAACTCAGGCAGATATTGATAATGGAAGCATTACAAATCAAGCTTCTGTGACTGGTATTGCTTCGGATGAAACGCAAGTAACAGATCAATCGGGTGATTCAACAACCAATAATACACCTAATGTAATCTCTATTTGTACAGCACCACATATTGCCTTGGTTAAAACAAATGACATTACAGTGGGTGAAAATGGATGCGCTACTCTTGTTGTTGGCGATGTGGTAACTTATACCTTCACCGTGACCAATCCTGGTAATGTAAGTTTACACGATGTAACTGTACTTGATCCTCATATCGGTCTATCTGCTATTGCCTTGCAAAGTGGAGATGCTAATGAAAACAGTATCTTAGATGTTACCGAAACTTGGATATATAATGCAACTTATACCGTTACTCAAGCTGATATTGATAATGGAAATATTACCAACCAAGCTTCGGCTATTGCTACTGCTCCTGACACAACAATAGTAACAGACCAATCTGGTAATTCAGCAACTGATGATGCTAATAATGTGATTCCTATTTGTACCAACCCTGCTATTGCAATTGTGAAAACCAATGACATTGCAGTGGGAGAAAATGGATGCGCTTCTCTTGTTGTTGGCGATGTGGTAACTTATACCTTCACCGTTACAAATCCTGGTAATGTAAGTTTACACGATGTAACTGTTCTTGATCCTCATACCGGTCTATCTGCTATTGCCTTGCAAAGTGGAGATGCTAATGAAAACAGTATCTTAGATGTTACTGAAACTTGGGTTTATAAAGCAACTTATACTGTAACTCAGCCCGATATTGATAATGGAAGCATTACCAATCAAGCTTCAGCAAATGGTATTGCTCCTGATGATACTCAAGTAGGCGATCAATCTGGTAATTCAGCAACTGATGATGCTAATAATGTGATTCCTATTTGTACCACCCCTGCTATTGCAATTGTGAAAACAAATGACATTACGGTGGGAGAAAATGGATGCGCTTCTCTTGTTGTTGGCGATGTGGTAACTTATACCTTCACCGTTACAAATCCTGGTAATGTAAGTTTACATGATGTAACTGTTCTTGATCCTCATACCGGTCTATCTGCTATTGCCTTGCAAAGTGGAGATGCTAATGAAAACAGTATCTTAGATGTTACCGAAACTTGGTTTTATAAAGCAACGTATACTGTAACTCAGGCCGATATTGATAATGGAAGCATTACCAACCAAGCTTCGGCAAAAGGTATCGCTCCTGATGATACTCAAGTAGGCGATCAATCTGGTGACTCAGCAACTGATGATACTAATAATGTGATTCCTATTTGTACCACCCCTGCTATTGCAATTGTGAAAACAAATGACATTACTACGGGAGAAAATGGATGCGCCACTCTTGTTGTTGGCGATGTGGTAACTTATACCTTCACCGTGACCAATCCTGGTAATGTAAGTTTACACGATGTAACTGTTCTGGATCCTCATACCGGTCTATCTGCTATCGCCTTAGAAAGCGGTGATCTAAATGCTAACAATATATTAGAAGTTAACGAAACTTGGATTTATAAAGCAACTTATACTGTAACCCAGTCCGATATTGATAATGGAAGCATTACCAATCAAGCTTCAGCAAATGGTATTGCTCCTGATGATACTCAAGTAGGCGATCAATCTGGTGATTCAGCAACTGATGATGCTAATAATGTGATTCCTATTTGTACCACCCCTGCTATTGCAATTGTGAAAACAAATGACATTACTGCGGGAGAAAATGGATGCGCCACTCTTGTTGTTGGCGATGTGGTAACTTATACCTTCACCGTGACCAATTCTGGTAATGTAAGTTTACACGATTTAACTGTTCTTGATCATCTTACCGGTCTATCTGCTATTGCCTTGCAAAGTGGAGATGCTAATGAAAACAGTATCTTAGATGTTACCGAAACTTGGGTTTATAAAGCAACGTATACTGTTACTCAGTCCGATATTGATAATGGAGGCATAACCAACCAAGCTTCTGTTACTGGTATTGCGCCTGATGATACTCAAGTAAGCGATCAATCTGGTGACTCAGCAACTGATGATACTAATAATGTGATTCCTATTTGTACTACAGCTAATATCGCTATCACAAAAGACGGTACTTATCAAGATACCAATGGGGATGGAATAACAAACATTGGAGATGATGTTATTTATAACTTTGTGGTCACCAATACTGGTAATCTGACTCTTACCAACATCACTATTACCGATAATAATGCGGTTATTTCTGGTGGACCATTAGCCTCTCTTGGAGCGGGGGCTTCTGACAGCACAACTTTTACAGCTGTTCATGCCATCACGCAAGACGATATTGACGCTGGCATAGTATACAACTTGTCAACAGCAACCGGAACTCCTCCTGATGCGCCAGACGTAAGTGCCACTTCGACTGACCCCACTCCTTGCACCTCATGCCCTATTAGCGAGGAATGTCCAGATTGTACAATAACAACATTAACACAAACACCTAGTATTTCCTTAGTTAAGACTGGTGCTTTCATTGATGCCAATAGTGATGGTTATGCTCAAGTAGGTGAGACAATAAACTATACTTTTATAGTTTATAATACAGGTAATGTCACCTTAACAAATGTTATAATAACTGATCCTTTAATTGGTTTAATCATATCTGGTAACCCAATTACTATCTTAGGACCTGGAGCTACTAATAACAATGTGACTGGAGTTTATTCTATTACTCAAGCAAATATAGATGCTGGTTTAGTAATCAATTCGGCTTTGGCAATTGCTCAGGACCCAAAAGGAAATGATGTTATCGATATCTCTGGAACAGCGATTGATAATGATACGCCTACAGAAACTCCGCTTTCTCAAACTCCTGAAATTGCTTTAGTGAAAACAAGTACTTTCAGTGACACCAATAATGATGGTTATCCTCAAGCGGGTGAAATAATCAATTATAATTTCACAGTAACCAATACGGGGAATGTCTTAATAACCAATATCATTATAACTGATCCATTAGTTGGGCTAATATTAACGGGGAATCCAATTGCTTCTTTGGCTCCCGGAACAACAAATAGTTCTGAGAGTGGAATTTACACCATTACCCAAGCTGATATCGATGCTGGATCGGTAACCAACTCTGCTTTGGTAACTGGAAAGGATCCTTTGGAAAATGACGTTACTGATATCTCAGGAACCACGGTGGAGAATAATACCCCAACTATTACTCCTCTTATTCAAAACCCCGGTTTAGAGGTCATTAAAACAGCCAATAACGAAAATTACAGTTCTGTAGGAGACATTCTTAATTACACTATTCAGGTAAGAAATACAGGAAATGTTACCCTCTATCAAATAACGGTTACAGATGAACTCACCGGCTTAACAACTATAATTGAATCCTTGGCACCTGGCAGTACTCAAGAATTTACCCAGAGTTATACTGTAACACAAAGTGACAGAGAGAACAGTTCGGTAACAAATTTAGCCGAAGCAGATGGGTTTACGCCAAATGAAACCCCTATACACGCCGAGGATAGCGCTGAAGTTGAAGCTGCAATAGTTTTAGGCTGTCAAACTATAACAGTTCACAATGCATTCTCTCCTAATGGAGACGGAATAAATGAGGTCTTTGTTATTGAAAATCTTGAAGACGTGTTGTGTTATCCAAACAATTCTCTTGAAATTTATAATCGCTGGGGTGTATTAGTATTTGAAACTACAAATTATAATAATACAAGTAATTATTTTAACGGAGTTTCAAGAGGAAGAACTACTATAAGCCAGTCTGCTGGTTTACCTACCGGAACCTATTTTTATATATTAAATTATACTTCTATTGAAGGTACTGGAGGTGTAAAAAATAATACAAAAGATGGATATTTATATCTAACCCGATAAACGGTATTACTACCTGATGATTCAATATAGTCTTCAGGTAGTGGATAGCCGCTTAATAAGGCTGTTTCTCTTAAACGTAAATCAGTAATCAAAAGTATCAAAACTACATTTTAAAAGTGTATGATTTAAATGATAATTTATTTAATAAATATCTATTATGAAAACAAAAATATTCTCCTTCGTTTT
The DNA here is from genome assembly GCF_052113685.1 of Flavobacterium sp. W22_SRS_FP1. Lineage (NCBI taxonomy): Bacteria > Pseudomonadati > Bacteroidota > Flavobacteriia > Flavobacteriales > Flavobacteriaceae > Flavobacterium > Flavobacterium sp. W22_SRS_FP1. The sequence continues at coordinate 5,616 of NZ_JBGQOE010000047.1, read as the reverse complement.
TATGTTCACGGCCATTGTAAGTTTTGCACAACAAGATGCTCAATTTACACAATACATGTATAACACAATCAATATCAATCCTGCTTATGCAGGCTCTAGAGGTGCTCTAAGTGTTTTTGCACTCCATAGAACCCAATGGGTTGGACTCGATGGCGCACCCGTTACAAATGCGGTATCAATGAACACTCCTTTTTATGAAAGCCGTTTGGGCCTCGGGGTTTCTATAATAAACGATAAAATAGGGCCGATTCAAGAGAATACCATTTCAGCTGACTTATCGTATACTATCCCAACATCAGAAACAGTCAAGTTGTCCTTTGGAATGAAGGCAACTGCCAATTTATTTGATTTAGATGTTTCGAGATTGAATCCCGTAGATGACGACCCCAGCTTACATGATTACAACAATAAATTTTCTCCTAATATAGGTGCTGGTGTTTATCTGCATTCTGATAAAGCCTATGTGGGCTTATCTGTCCCCAACTTTCTAGAAACCAATCGTTATGATGCTAATGATGTTAGAATATTTAAAGAAAAAGTAAACTACTATTTAATAGCAGGATATATTTTTGACTTCAGCAATTACATAAAGTTTAAACCTGCTCTACTAACAAAAATGGTAAAGGGAGCGCCATTGCAAGTAGATGTGTCTGGGAACTTTATGTTTGATGACAAACTCGTAGTAGGAATAGCCTATAGATGGAGTGCTGCGGTAAGCGCTATGGTAGGGTTCCAAGTTACAGAAGGTTTGTATTTGGGTTATGGATATGATCTTGAAACAACTAATCTGGACAATTATAACTCTGGTTCACACGAAATCTTCTTACGCTACGAACTATTTAGGAAAAATAGAAAAATGACAACCCAAAGATTCTTCTAAAAATAATAAAAATTCAAAATATGAAAAACAGTTTATTCTCTTTAATAGTAGTAAGTATTGTTTCACTCAACTGTTTTGCCCAAAAAGCAAAAACCCCTACAGCAGAGAAAATAAAAGTTCCTTTTGTCTCTATAAATGTCATCAAAGTCTACGAAAGGGTTGCTGGGAAAGGCTACAAATCTATAGATATGTTTAAAAAAATTGGGGATTCCTATTACTCAAATTTTGAGCCGGACAAAGCAGCAAGTTGGTACTGCGACCTGTTTGACATGACCTGGGATTTAGAACCTAAATATTATTATCAATATGCCAACTCATTGAAATCTATTGGAGAAAATGATGCCGCCATTGAAATACTTAAAAAATTAAATCAAAAATCAGAAAACCTAGAGGTCAAAAATTATCGAAAACACATATTAAACTGAGAACCCAAAAATTCTTATAAAAAATAATTATTATGAAAAATAATATACTCTTTTGCATAACTATAATAAGTGTTTTTTCATTTAACATTTATTCACAAAAAGCTAAAATAGCTGCTGCTGACAAAAAGTATGACAGTTATGCCTATGTAGATGCCATAAAAACTTACGAAAGGGTGGCTGAAAAAGGATACAAGTCAGAGGAGCTATTTAAAAAACTCGGTAATGCATACTATTTCAATGCGAAACTAGAAGATGCTGCCAAGTGGTACGGCGAATTATTTGACATGACCACTGATTTAGAGCCGGAATACTATTATCGATATTCGAGCTCCTTAAGATCCATAGGCGAAAATGATAAAGCCAATGAAATGATGGCTAAATTCAATCAGTCCTCCGGAAATGACAGCAGGGCAAAACTATTTGAAAAAAACAGGAACTATCTCGAGGAAATAAAAGAAAATTCTGGAAGATACGAGATTGAGGATGCGGGAGTTAATTCCCAATATTCCGATTACGGAACCGCCATTTATTCAGATAAAATAGTTTTTGCATCAGCAAGAGATACTGGAAGCTTAGTTCATCGCCTGCATTCTTGGACAAATCAACCTTTCACTAATTTATACGTCGCCGACCTTGGGGAAGAAATGATTCTAGGAAAACCTAATAAGTTTGATAAAAATATAAAAACTAAATTTAATGAATCCACCCCTGCCTTTACAAAGGACGGGAATACGATGTATTTTACAAGAAACAACTACTTAGACGGTAAAAAAGGAAAAGATGGAAATGAAGTTACATTAGTAAAAATATACAAAGCCACTCTAGAGAATGAAAGCTGGACTAAGCTGACCGAGCTTCCTTTTAACAGTGACAATTATAGTACGGCTCACCCTGCTTTGAGCCCTGACGAAAAAACACTTTATTTTGCTTCAGATATGCCCGGTGCAATAGGGCGATCCGACTTGTTTAAAGTACAAATTAATGAAGATGGCAGTTTTGGTATTCCCGAAAATCTAGGAAGAACAATCAATACCGAAGGAAGAGAAAGCTTTCCATTTGTTAATGATGAAAATGAAATCTATTTCACATCTGACGGACATCCCGGACTGGGTGGATTCGATGTTTTCGTAGCCAAGATCAATACAGATGGAACTTTTAATAAAGTTCAGAATGTGGGAGCCGACGTAAATTCTCCTAAAGACGACTTTGCTTATTGGATAGACACAAAATCTAGAAAAGGTTTTTTTAGTTCTAACAGAGAAGGCGGACAAGGGTACGATGATATTTATAAATTCTTGGAAATTAGAAGGCTTACCTGTGAGCAAGAACTATACGGAGAGGTAACGGACATTGCGACGAAAGAGCTGCTTCCGGATACAAAAATCAGTTTGTTTGATTCTCGATTTACTCTAATGGGTACCACTAATTCTGATCAAAAAGGCATGTACTCATTTCCCGTAGAATGTGGGGAAACCTATTATGTAAGAGCTCAAAAACCAGAATATACTGCCAAAGAAGAAAAAATAACTATTGCTAAAGAAAACGGAAAAACAAATTTACCAATAGCACTTGAAAAAGAAGAATGTAAGGTAGCGATAGGTGATGATTTAGGGAAATGTTTCGGAATTACGATGATCTACTTCGATTTTGATAAATCTGATATTCGAATGGAAGCAGCTTTAGATTTAGAAAAAATATTAGATGTGCTGAACCAATACCCTAATATGAAACTTGACATACGATCACATACTGATAGCCGTGGATCATTCAAGTATAATGAAGCATTATCTGACAGACGTGCTAAATCAACCATTAACTGGCTAATAAAAAATGGCGTGAATAAGAATCGACTGCAAGGTAAAGGATATGGAGAATATCAACTCGTAAATAAATGTTCAGACGGGGTAGAATGCACTGAAGACGAACACCAACTTAACAGACGTAGTGAGTTTCTTATAACTGATTTGTAAACAATCAACTTAAATTACATTAAAATAACCTCAGAAGTAAAACCTTCTGGGGTTTTTAATTTGATCCCATATCAAAATACCTGTAAGTATAAATCTAATAAGAGAAATAAAAGCTGATTTTTATGAGCTAAACTTTAGTATTAAATTTTAATAATAATGATGTCTACCAATCAAAAATTTACAAACATACAATCTTAAAAAAAAGAACATAACTATTTAATATAAAGAGTTTTAAAAAATCAATAATTTCATAAAACACTAAAATTTAGATATTTATTAACTATAATAACAACATATTTAATATACCTTTAAGTATGGTTAGCAGGAAGATTATACTGCATACTTTGTAAAAAAAAGACGTACTTAATCAAATTAGTTTTTGAAAATCTACAAAAACTTGTTTGATAATTAAACTAGAATCAAATCAGAGTACAAATATTATTATAAAAAAAAAATATCATGAAAAATAACATACTCTTTTACATATTTATAATGAGTGTTTTCCCCTTACACTCTTTTGCTCAAAAAGAAAACGTTTCTTTAGTTGAGAAGAAAACAAAAAATATACAAACATCGGGTATAGTTTCTAGCTCTGAAAGAACTGTAAAAAAATATCATGTAGAAGAAAGCATTAACATGAATTTTGGAGGATATACTACTACTTACAACGTATCTGACTCAAGCTTAGTAAACACAAACGATTTAGGGCCTAACAACACAAGGGTCGTAACAAAGCAGTTTGCGGAAGAAAAACAACTTATGACTGACCACACAGAACAAATAACAGATTCTGCGAACATCGACTTGCAACCTGCAAATTTGAAGCCAGCAGACTCTATAAAGAGACAAAGCGGATATGCTTCCGTATTTATGATTAAAACTTACGAACGAGTCGCGGAGAAAGGATACAAGTCTGTCGATATATTTCAGAAATTAGGAAATGCATTTTATTTTAATGACGAATTAGACAAAGCAGCTAGATGGTATGGAGAACTATTTGCCATCACTTCAGACTTAGAGCAAGAGTATTATTACCGATACTTTGCCTCTTTAAAAGCAATTGGTGAAAATGAGAAAGCCAACGAAATGCTGGCGAGGTTTAATCAATTATCCGAAAATGATAACCGTCAATAAAATTTATATAAGTGCTTCTAATCAATATCTATTATAAAAAAAAGAGGCTGCGATTTGGGAAAAACAGCCTCCAGTTAAAAAAAATTAAATTATATTTTAGCAAAAATGTTAGTATAGTACTTTTTGCCAGTTGTAGTATTCTCTCTTATGGCGATTCCAAAATGAGTGAAATTACCTTCTATATTTTCTTTGTGACCAGGACTATTTAACCATGCATTAAAAGCTGCTTGAGGCGAGCTATAATTATACGCTATGTTCTCCCCAACTTTTTTGGCTCCCAGAACATTGATTATGTTCTCTGAACGGGCAACAAAATCATTATGATTAACAACATTATTGGCAATCATATATTGATCGTGCTCTTCAGATTTATATGAAATATGGTTTATCTTTTGTAAAGTATTTAAACCGACACTAACTCTATAGTCATTTATTAACTTCATCGTCTCTAATTCGTCTGCTCTATAATTATAATTTAGTACCTCTTGAGATTTTGCTTCTACCGCAGATGCTTCTGAAGAATCAGAAGAGCAAGAATTCATTGTGAATATTATTGCTGACAAAAATACTGCACGTAGTATAAATTTTTTCATAATATGGTAGTTTAGGTTTAAAGTAGATTGTGGGGCAAACTTCTTTAGGTTAAAATTGTATGTATTTTAATTCTTTTCAAATATACACGCAAACCCGATAAAACAACTAATTTAATCGATGAAATACATAAAATAGTACTTAAATTAATATAAATCTTACATAATTAATGTGATATTAAATTTATATTAAGAAATTATCTTATATTGTATTACAGCATTTATAAATAATATCAAGGGAAACAACAAGCCGATTAACTTGCTAAATGGAAACGGAGTTTATTCAATAACTATTGATTTATAACCAGAATATTATTGATGATACACAACATGTCGAAAACTGATTATAACTTTCATAGGAGATATAAAAATATAATTGCAAGACTAAAATAATGATAAATGATGGATAACATTTGTAAAAAAAAATCACAAAAAAAGAGACTGCGATTTGGGAAAAACAGCCTCTAGCTTAAAAAAAATTAAATTATATTTTTGCGAAAATATTAGTACAGTACTTTTGGCAGTTGTAGTATTCTCTCTTATTGGTCTAACCCCCTAATAATCGGACTTTAACATTTTAAGTTTTACAAACATACAAAATAAGTAAATATCTTTGC
>NZ_JBGQOE010000046.1:0-12143 GCF_052113685.1 Flavobacterium sp. W22_SRS_FP1 | reverse complement strand
AATTTTCGTTTTTCCATCGTACAAAATTATAGTTTTTGATTTATAATTGTGTCCGATTATTTAAGGGGTCAATACACCATAAAACTAAATGCATTAAATTGTCATTTGAATAATATTTCGAATTATCATAACAGGCAATTATACTATTGTTTTTGCCACTTATTCTTCTAACAATTATTTTTTCGCTTTCAAATAATAATGGATATTTCGACCTATGAAAATGTTCTTGTTTTGATTCGTAGTCGATATAGTCATCTTGAAAATTAATAGTATAAGAAGAAAGATTTGATCCTATTACATATTTTTTAAACCCTGATTTAAATTCTTTATGTATTACATCATCTTTAGTGAATTTCAAATTACTTTCTTTTTTTGAATGGGCTACAACTCCAGTATTTATACAAACTAATTCTCCAAGCAAAGTTGATTCAGAAATAATCTTTTCATATATTTTCACATCAAGTTCATTTACATTCGATTTAAATGCATAATTCTTTAATTCATGGTAAAATTTTTGATTTACAAAACTTCCATTTTCATCCAAAGTGTTTTTAATCAATATTTTGTTTTCAAAAGGAAGCTCTTTGCTTGTTATATAGATTCCAGTTTGTCGTGCAACGTCTTCAAAAACAATTAATTGTTCAAAGTCTATAATTTGAATAATTTTTATATTGTCTAAAAAGAATTTTCTTATTTCAGTTGAATGCTTTTCTTTGTAAAATGATGTGGGTAAGATATATGAATTTAGACCAAAATCTTTTAATAAATTGTAACCAAGAATAACGAAACAACCGAATAAATCCCAATGACCATTTAGATATGGTTTATATTTATCTTCAAGAAATAATACTAGATCCCTATTACTTTCAGATAAATCCCAATTTGATATATACGGAGGATTCCCGATCACCACATCAAAGCCCACAAAATCGCCATTATCATTCAAGACATCTGGAAACTCAAAGCGCCATTCAAAAGCATTCTCATAAATTTTGTTGGATTTTATTTCTTCGATTTCAGTGTCTAGCGTTTTTATGTCCGCAGCTAGAATGTTTACTTTTTTGTTCCATGCGGTTTGTTCTTTTTTACTTTTTTCAAAAAGTCCTACTTGTTGGGTGTAATTAAAAAGTTCGCCTTTTAGTTTTTCTAGTTTTAATTTCTTGGGGTCGTTAATTCCTATTTCGCTCCTAAAATTACCTTTGATATCGGTAATCAAACGTTCCATTTCTCGCTTTTGCTCTTTACTTTCTGTATTACGGTAGGTGTCAACCGCTAATTTGTAGCTTTCAATATTCCATTTGCTTTGCTTCAAGGCTTTTTTTAAATCAGCATCTAATGCAAAACGAGAAATTAAGGAGTTCCCACATTTGATATTGATATCAATGTTAGGCAAAGTTTCAAGTTCATTGCCATTGGGTAGATAATAGGCATTTTTTAATAATTCAATCCACAAGCGCAGGCGACAAATCTTTACCGAGTTGGGATTGATGTCTACGCCAAACAAGCAATTCTCAATTATGGTTTGCTTTTCGTGAAAAAGGGTTTCCTGAATGCGCTGGCTTTCTTTGTTCTTTGGGTTGTAGGTAAAAGGAATGCCATCTTCGTCGGTCACTATTAATTCGTCATTTACGACTTCAAAATGGTATTCCTTGAGTCGGTTGCCATTGTGATCCTGTAAAACCCGTAAATCATTTTTAATAGCAATGATCTCATTCAGGGCCGAAACCAAGAAATGTCCTGAACCAACAGCTGGATCGCAAATTTTTAGTTGGTTAATAATGGTATTGGCTTCTTTTCGATCTTCGATTTTATCGTACAATTCTTCAAAGGCAGTACAATCCCAGCTTTTAGTCTCGTTGAACTTTTGAACTACAGCTCTTCGGATGGTTTCCTTGCACATGTACATGGTAATGAAACTAGGGGTAAAGAAGGAACCGTCTTTGTAGCCGTTGATTTTTTCGAATATTAGCCCAAGGACGGAGGCATTAATCAGGGTTTTATTGTCTTCCTGTATGTCTTCACTTCCTTCACTGGCAAAATCATAGGCGTCGAGAAAGGAGAAGAAATAGTTTAGAGAATCTTTGGTCCCTGTTTCTTTTTTACCAACAGCATCTTTGATTACGGTAGAGTTCAATAGTCTCAAAGGAATATGGTCTTCGAGTTGCGAAACAAATAAAGTTTCGTGTTCTAGATCAGTAGGTTCAAAAAGAGAACTGTTCAGGTAGGGCACTTTGGCAAAAAGAGTTTTTACTCTGTCTGTGCGTTCGTCAGGTTTTCGTGCTAAAACCTGAAAAAACAGACTGTTTAAACTATCATAATCAGCAATTAAATGAGAATTTAAGAAAGAATAAGTTTTATCGCCCTTGTGATAGGTAATCAATTGGGCTTCGAGTAATTTTAAAAACAGTATCCTATTTACCCAAGTAATCGTCAATTCTAGCGCCACCGTAAACAGTCTTTCGTCATTGGTGTCTCCGTATTGCTTTGCATTTTTTAAACGCGAGATTTTATCCAGGCTGTCTAGTTGTACAATAGCATTTTCTAATAAGGAAGCGGAATTTCTATCGCCTTGTTTGTGGCGTTGGATTAGTTTTTTTCCGCCCTCTTTAACTTCGGTCAGACCAATGATGTGTAAGAGTTCGCTATAAAAGTTTTTATCTAATGAATTACTATCATTAGCAAAAGACAATTTAAGTAAGTGTTCCGGAGAAAGGAGTTTGAAAAGGGCAACTAATTTTTTATCGTCCTCTTTGTCCTCATTTCGTAAAGGCTTATCATATTTTCGAATATCAAAATAGGCATATTCTACCGTGTTTTCGAGCGCTTCGATAAAGGGTTTGGCAATTTCCTTATAGAAATAATCAGTTGTTTTTCCTGAGGCTCTTCCTTCTTCAAAATCAATGAAGTTCTTGGTAAACGATTTGTTTTCGGCAAATAATTTATTGAATAGTTGTGCATCAAAGACAAACCATTCGTATATGTTAGTAACAACTACATGTTTTAAATCAGTGTTTTTATGGGTAATGCGTTCTCTCATGTAATACAAGACCAACTCTTGTAGTGCCTTTCCGTTAAGGTTTGAAACGGTAATCATTTCCGTTTTGTTAACCGGGCTTTTAGCTTCTATGATAACGCCTACTGTAGTTTTGGCATCTTTCCCATTATGAATTACTAAATCATTACGTCCTTTGGTATTTACAGAGTAATTAGGGTCGTAATAGGTTTTTTTTAGAAAATCAATAACAAGATTCTTATGAAACTCCTCACTTTCCTTTTCGTTTATGGAATCTAATATCTGTATTAAATTTGCTTTAAAACCCTCGATATGGGTCCGATTTGGTTTTATTTTTAGAAATGCTTTGTTTAAGGACTTACGGGGTTCGAGAAGCAATGTAGCCATTTATATGTTAATTTATTGAGGGTATTCAAACCTAGCGATAAAAAACTAGATATACTATCTGTAGGATAATTATTATTGGTAATTTTTTTAGTTAGTAGTTAGTAGTTAGTTGTGTCCTTCGTTTGCGCTCCCGATGAAGGAGAGAAGCGAGAGGTGAGTGGTGAATAGTGAGAAGTGAGTGGTGAGAAATTAAAGTTATCTCTTGTCATTTGAGTTCCTATTGAAACTAATAAGATTAAACATTTGTCGCATTCTGGAACGTAGTCGGTTGCCGTAAAGCATTTCGATTTCGGAAGCGGATAGGTTAGAGGTGAGGTGGGTGATGGAATTATTTTCAACAAATTGCTCATAGCGACTGATCAATACCTCAGCCATTACATTGCAATCATTGCCAAAATGCTTTATTTGTTGTTCGGCACCCAAATCATCAAAGCAATAGCCGGAAAGGCGGGATTGGAAATTTTGTTTAAGGGTGTATTTGTTGATGGCATCAAAACCATTTTTGGCAAATTCGAAAGATAGTTCCCGGCAGGTTTTTATTTTATAATCGGACAAAGGACTTGCAAAAGGTCTGATGAGGTGCATTATTGAGGTTTTTCCGCAACCAATTGGGCCAGACAATAAAATGCCTTTGGAGAGGTCGATTTGTTCTTTTAAAGCTGTGTTTTGGTCTTTGATCATGTAGATTATTAATTTGTGGATTGTTGGGATATCGAGGATGTTTATTTTAAAGGATTGCCCGTAATGGGTTTTACCTTGAAATTCGATAAAGGCTAGGCATTTGTTGAAATCATAGATTTTTTGGTTGTTTTCGATAATATATGTTTCTTGGATTTTATGGATATGAATTGACATTTTTTTTGAATTAGAAGATTATAGAATTAATCTTTCTTTTTTTCTTGATAAAAAAAGAAACAAAAAAATCAAGTCTTGGAATCCTCATCGGTCAAAATAACTCTTGAATTCTAAATGAAAAGAACTCGCTGCGCTCAAACAGCTTTTCATTTTGCGAATTCTTCGTGTTTTTGACACTCGATTCCGGATCCCTAGGACGGGGAGGGGACAATAGAACTTCTTTTTTAATGACTTTAAATTTCAAAGGAGGAAAATTTACAATGGTTCGGCATAATTTTTATTATTTGAGATTTGTAAATGGTTGGGCTGGGGTAGGTTTGATTTTGGCTGGAATTTATTGGCATTCAGCATCCAATTCCGGGCAGCCGCTTTCCAGTCTTTCATTTTGGATTTTCCTCCTACGAGCCAGCCATTGCTTTGGAAATGGTTGTAAAATTTTTGCGCTTCGATTTCTGAATTGTTTTTCTCCTGGAAAAAGGGGAGTACCACTTCCCAAACGGGAGGGATTTTGTCGCTGGGTTCTGCAGCTTTTTTTTCGCTCAACTTTTTTTCGCCCCTCGACTGCGCTCGGGATGACGGTTCAGGATTAATTTTTTTAATATTTTGTTCATTATCTAATAAAAAATCGTCTTTATTCTCTTTATTTTTTTGTGCTTGCCCGTTTACCATGTTTAAACTGTTTGTATAGTTTATATAAGGTAGAAGTTCAGTGCTTGTACAGTGCTTGTTTAAGACTTGTTCAATATCCTGTTCATCAACTTGTGCAATAGCTTGTTCATTGACTTGTTTGTTTTTTTGCAGTGTTTTGAGTTTTTTTATTTCCTTTTTGGGAATGGGTTTGGTGTAGAAATCCAAGTTGATTACTTCGAGCGTGGATCCTTTGAACGGATTATAGGAAGGCTTGTATTTTACAAAATTCCTTTCATCCAATTCCCAGATACATTTATGATAGGTTGCATAGGAAGCGATTTTGCTGATACGCATTAATTCGTCTCTGGAAATACCAATCGGATTTTGGAAACGGTTTAGATTCCATAATTGGAATATGGCCATATAGAGGCTGATGTGTGTTGGGTTGAGATCGAAGTCGGTTGATACTTTTTCGAAAAAGCCGGTGAGGTGTTTTATGTAGTTCATAATTAGTGAATAGTGAATAGTGAGAAGTGAGAAGTGAAAAAAAGTTAAGAGCGAGCTGTTATTTGTTGAGCATTTTTAAGATGTCGTCGTATTTATAGTAAATGGTGCCGCCGATTCGGTTGTAGTTTATGGTTCCTTTGATGCGAAGATTTTGTAAAGTGCCTGGAGAAATTTTGAGGAGTTTGCGGACTTCGGAAGACTTGAGCCACTGGGGAGGTTGTTCCACCGTTGGTTTGCCCGATTGGATTTCGTGCAGTAGCGCGTTGCCAAAGTTGAGGAGATCTCTTTTGGTTACCATTTGGTGGTTTAACAACTCAAAGTTGTCGATTTCCGGGAAGAGTTTTTTTGGATGTAAGTTCATAATAAAAGTGTTTGATTTGTTAGATTTTAGCAGTCAACATTTAAGTGTTAACTACTAATACAAATTACTTTCATCTGGTTGTTTTTACTTCCCAAGGGCAACCCAAGTAGGGTGTGATTATTCATCAAAAAAAAACAGAACCCTTATGATTGTTGGATTCTGTTTTTAAATTTTAACATTTGAGCGCTGATTTTTCCCATTTGGATTTTGGGTCATCCAACGTAAAATAGAGGCTTGGCAGCTGGAACCCAAGTTGAACCCAATGAGGTATTTTATTGATTCTTCTTTTTTGAATCCTCATTATCCATTTTCTCAATCAGTTTATCTGACATCGTGTTTATGAATCGTGTTTTTGAAACTTTTCTAGATTTTATATCCGAGTAGTTTCCGTATAGATTGGAATCAATTTCTACATTTAACATTGTGCCTAAAAAAATGGCCAATTCTTTTAAATCAAAATTCCCATTATTGATACAACCAGTAGCTTGAAATGCATATACGAGTTCTGTCATATCTACTTTTGTACCTGTCCAATTGAATTTGTGATTTATCGGTGTGCTATTAAATTTCCTTTTGCCGCTGAGTTCGTCTAATTTGCTTTCCAAATGATTTGTCAACATGTCGTTTGCAATAATTGTAGCCACGTTGAAATCATGTGAAGTACTTAGTTTAGAGTCAAAATTTATAAGACAGCAATCGTATTTAATTATGTCTTTGTAGCATTGACGTACAAAAAGGTCTGCATCCCTGAAAGATGTCCTCGAACGATAGTATTCATAAAACTCTTTATTGGCTTTCACATATTGATCAATTGTAGTTAGCAGCTGCTCGTAATGCTTTTTTTTATTCTTTTTGCTTGGCGGTAAAGAGGCTTCTAATTTTAAAAGTTCCTTGTAAAAGAGGAGTTTTGAAACCATTCTTGGCTTCAACTCTTTGAAAAAATAAATTTCTTCTTGGACCGATAGAAAGACATGTTTTTTTAGCCATTTGTATATCTCTTTTAATTTATTTTCGATGAGGTGTAAAATATCTAGATAAATGGTCAAAACATCATCCGAAGCGTTTTTTATTACTTCATATTCTCTTTCAAATTCGTTAAAATAGCTGATATAATTGACCTCCATAAAATACAAAATGGTTTAAATTGAGAATATCAAAATAAACCCTTTTGTATTGATAATTTGTCAGTTTTTTGCTAAAAAGTTATGAACAGCAGCTGAGCTTAATGAATACCTAACTTTTTCTCATTTAGTGCCTTGGAAGCGAATTTTGTTTTAAAAAAGCTAAATATTAATTTCTTGTTACTAAACATTGATTTGTAAACAAATTTGTTTATTTTTGTATTATGAAATCAGAATTAAATCAATTAAAGGGGATTCATCCCGGCTTAGTATTGGAACGCGAATTGAATAAACGCCATTTGCGTAAGGGTATTTTTGCTCTTTCTTTACAAGAATATCCTCAAACCCTAACTGCTATCACCAAAGGTAAAAGAGGAATGAATACGGCGTTGTCTCTAAAAATTGAAAGAGCTCTCGGAATAGAAGAAGGTTATTTTATGATTTTACAAGTGTATTACGAAATAGAAGAAGAAAAAAGGAAGCAAAATATAATTTGGACTAATTTACCACAATTGCGACCTGTATTGTTTTGGGATACTAAAATGGCATCCCTTGACTGGGAAAAACAGAAAAAGGCGATTATTGAAAGAGTTTTTGAGCGTGGTAATGATATAGAGAAAAAAGAAATCATTCGATTTTATGGAGCTAAAATTGTTGATAATTTACTAAATAAACGCCTGTAAAATGCTCCATTATAATACTGTAACGTCTTTGTTGCGTAAAATTTTAGCCGATTTAATGATAGCGGATGTCTTTGCCGATTTCAGACTTGTGGGAGGAACTGCATTAAGTTTGTACAGAGGACACAGAATGTCTGTTGATATAGATCTTTTTACTGATGCTGATTACGGTTCTGTAAACTTTGAGGCTATAGATACTTTTTTACGTACTAACTATCCTTATGTTGATACCAATAATTATAAAGTTATAGGAATGGGAAAGTGCTATTTTATTGGTGATAATCAATTAAATTGCATAAAATTAGACTTGTTTTATACGGATTCATTTATTGACGAAGCACTACTCATTGATGGTTTGCGGTTGGCTAGCATTGAAGAAATAATAGCGATGAAGCTTGATGTAATATTAAGAACTGGGAGGAAGAAGGATTTTTGGGATATTCACGAATTAAAAGATGATTATTCAATTTCTGATATGTTTACCCTACACGAAAAGCGCTATCCTTATACTCACGACAGACCGACGTTAATAGGCAAGTTTAGTGATTTTGAAAGTGCTGACGGTGATTTTGAACCTGATTGCCTAAGAGGAAAATATTGGGAATTTATAAAACTAGATATTATAGATTTTATAAATGGGATAAATGGGATAAATAAATAGAAAAGTGGGGAGCATGATGCTCCCCACTTCTATTCTGGATTTTATAGCTATCCTATTTGGTTTTTATTTTGTCCTGAGATTAGTCCACTGCTTTTGAATTTTGATTTTAAAATCATCATATCCTCGCTGATTTTCTTGTCCAAGATTTTAGCATAATGCTGCGTGGTTTTAAGGCTGGTGTGTCCCAACATTTTGCTTACAGTTTCCAGTGGAACACCATTGCTAAGTGTTACCGTTGTGGCAAATGTATGTCTGGCAATGTGAAAGGTCAACTCTTTTTTGATTTCACAAACATCTGCGATTTCTTTAAGATAAGCATTCATTTTTTGGTTGGTCAAAATAGGGAGGAGGCGTTTCTCATTTTTGCAAACCGGATGATCGACATATTTGTCGATGATTTCTTGTGCCATTGGCAACAATGGAATTTTGGAAGCGGTATCGGTTTTTTGCCGGTTTTTGAATATCCACTTATCACCATCTATACCCAAGGCAATATTGTCCAGCGTTAATTGTTTCACGTCGATGTAAGCCAAGCCCGTAAAGCAGCTGAAAACGAATATGTCGCGAACGAGTTCCAATCGCTCGGAAACAAATTTTTTGTTGATCATTTGCTCTATTTCGGCTTCAGAAAGAAACTCCCGAACGACTTCTTTGACTTTTGCTTTATAATTGACAAAAGGATCCTTGTTTAGCCATCCATTGGCCAAACATTGGTTAATTATCTTGTGGAAGTTCTTGATGTATTTGACAGCGGTGTTATTGGCACATTTTCTTTCGCTGCGTAAGTAGAATTCATATTCCATGATAAATGCATGATCAATTTTTTCGATATTGATATCCGTCAGATTGTATTTCCAGAAGAGGAAATTTTTGGTATGCTTTAACGAAGTTTCATAACGTTCCAATGTTCCAGGTGCGTATTCTTGCCCCACTAATTCTTTGACTTTGCGATTGTGTTCCTGGAAGATGGGGATCAACATTCGTTCGCGTTCTTTTTTACCCTGAAACTCATTTTTGAAATTCTCAAAGGTAATTTCGATCTGGTTCATGAAAAGTTTTTTCTCGGTTTCGTAAACGATGGCTCTCATCATGTCAAGCCGACCATTAAACATACGAGCTTCTTCGGTGTTGCCTTTCATTTTAGATGCTTCAGAGGACCATTTTTGTTCTTCGACAAACAATCCGGTGCTCACGTCAAAGCGTTGGCCATTGATAGTGATACGTTGGTAAATTGGCATTTGTGCTTGTGCGTTGACTTTAGATTTTCTTAAATAATAAAGTACTGTGATTTTTGTTTTCATGGTGGCAACCTTTAAATTGATAATTAAATTAGATTAAATGTCAATAAAAGTCAAGATGTTCATTCTGTGAACGGCTTGTTTTACTATGGTTGAGCCAAAATTCGGTGCACTTTTTTTTCTCAGAAGTCCAAGTGCACCGATTGTGCACCGATTTTTCGAGAAATAATGAATAATTTAGTTATTCGGTGAAAAGAAAAAACCCCTTAAACAGTGATGTTTAAAGGGTTTTAGTTCATTTTGAGAATTCTCTCGCGGAGAAAGAGGTTCTTTCGAATTCCACGTCAAGCCAATGTTTTCAATGCTTCGCAAAGCTATATTTTACAGGGTACCAACAAGGGTACCAACCGATTAGAAACTTTCATATTGCTAATAGAACAAAGATAATCATAATTTGAATTAGTTTATAAATTTCTTTTAAAATTTAAATAATCTAAATCCAAAATTTGGAATGATTATTTAAAATAATCACCGCAAAATTGCAGTAATAAAATGCTAGAATCACCGCATTTGTCTATTTTATGAGGTTTTCTATAAAATAATAACAGGACAAATGAACTATTTTTTCTTCTTACTCCACTTTTAACAAGAAATGATTTAAGCAGTATTTGTAGAGGGTACTACTTCTTATTTAAATGCTTTAGTCATTAGATCTTGTTCTCCTCTAGAAATTCCAATTTCTTTGGCTACTATTTTCCAATTTTTTGTTACTTTCAAAACTTCTTGAATAATCTTTTCCATTTGCTCTTCATTTAGTCTGAAATAAAGTCCCACACTTTTTGCCAATTCAAAATCAAGGGCATTGTTATCTATATCAATGTTTAGTGCTAATCCGTCTTTTTCTATTGATGGATTAAGGTCATAGGCAGGAGATAATATCCAACCAGCCGCGGTTAAAATAAATCCATGATTTCTTAGATGGTCATCGGTGTTGGATATTGCTATATTGAAGATTATTCTAAGCCAAAGTTGATGTAAGTTAGCTTCAATATTATTGCCATGATTACTAATAAACTCAGCAATGTCTAAATAACTAGCTGGATTATTTCGAATACTGTCTTCATTGTTTGCGGTCATGGTCATTGCAGATGCAAAGTGTATTCTTTCCCCGTTTTCACGGTCGAATCGTTTGGTGAAAAAGGTGTGGTAGTTACCTGTTATTTTTTCTATACGACAGGGAGCCATTTCAATACCCGCTTTTATAGCTAGTTGATAGGCAAGAAACTCCCATGCTCCTTTGTCTGTGGTATCAGTTTTAGAAGGAAATTTTGCAATCCAAAGGCTTTTATCATTGTCTAGAATATTAGCTTTTGGTCTAGCTCCCCCGAGTGAAGAACCTGGTGCCATTAATACAGATAACCATTTTCTAACAGCATCATTATTATCCTCATTTTCAAAATTAGCTGCTGCATTTTGTAGTTCGCGAATGGAAGACCAAGGTGGAGTAGAAGCCGTTTTGTTGTTGTCTAGAAATTCACCGTCTGGATCTGTTTTGAAACGCAAGGCTCCCATGCGACTTCCATCGTATACACCTAAAAGGAAATCAATATCATAAAGTGTCGGTGCTTTTACTCCTCTTTCTTGTGCTTCTTGTGCCGCTCTTCGCTTCATTAATGTTCTTCCCCAGGTGTCGGGCATGCTATCCAAAAATATTCCGAAGTTTTCTTTTAGATTAGGGTATTGTGGTCCACTATAGAGCTGAATGTCGGGGTCTAATAGAAACTTTTGCCCTGATTTTAGCCAATCATTATTATATTCAAAGCTGAAAGCTTTTTTACCTTTTGCTTGTTGTGCCGAGAGGATACCAATGATTTTTGGTTCAAGCATTCCTTGCCAATGTGCATAAACGTATATGTCGGTTTTGTTTTGAGCCATTTTAGAATATTAGATTTTTAGATTGCTAGAAGAGTTTGCTTCGTTCCTCGCAATGACATTATTTTAATAGTTCGAGGTCTTGGAGTTTTCTTCCAAGTTCATCGTCTGCGGCCAGTTTTAGGAAATCGTCCTGAAGGCCTAATACTCTAAGTACATTGAAATAGCCACCCATTGCTACACTTGAGTTTCCTAACTCAATTAAGTGTAGCGTTGATCTTGCGATGTCTGCTCTTTCGGCCACTTGTACCATAGTCAATTTTCGCCTTTTACGAGCCATCTTTATGTTTTCTCCCATTTGTCCCAATACTTTGTCATACTTAGGAAAAACGGTTTGTTTTTTAGTTGTCATTTCAATAAATGTTCGTTATTATGTACAAAAATAGCAATTATGTTTGAAATAACATACGTTTTTTATTTTTTTTTTATTTGTAATGGGTGTTAAAATTGGTTTGTATTATTGTTTTTTCAGTTAATAAAAATGAGAAAATCTACTCATAGGAAGTATATTTTGTCCAGAAAAAGTATCATCTTAATATTCTTTATGCGATTTGATGTTATTTACCAACTGCAATATTTCTCATTACAGTTTAATTATGAATTGATTTCTCATTCATAAATTTGTTTGGTTTAATAACTAATAATAAGTAATCTATTTCAAATACTTTTTTTTGTAATTCTAATGGTCTAACCCCCTAATAATCGGACTTTAACATTTTAAGTTTTACAAACATACAAAATAAGTAAATATCTTTGCT
>NZ_JBGQOE010000045.1:0-13877 GCF_052113685.1 Flavobacterium sp. W22_SRS_FP1 | reverse complement strand
CCTACAACATCTAATAATACGATTACAGGAACATGGTCACCTGCATTAAATAATACAGCCACCACTGCTTATACTTTCACACCAACTTTGGGACAATGTGCTACCACAGCTATGATGACTATTGTGGTGAATCAAATAAATACTATTACTTCAATTACAGGAGACTATAACGTTGATGAAAATAATTATCTTCAATTATCTTCAAATATATTAGGAGGAGTTTGGTCTAGCAGTTCACCTTCAATAGCTTCAGTTAATAATTTAGGTTTAGTTTTAGGGATTTTACAAGGTTCAACAACAATAAAATATTCAATTAATGATATTAATGGATGTTCTAACTTTTCTGAAGTGATAATTAACGTTGTAAATCTTTCATCTGATGCATTTGAAAAATTTGATTTAATTTATTATCCTAATCCAGTTCAGAATCAACTAATTATTTCAGCTAAACAACCATTAGATAAATTAGAAATTTATTCTTTGTTAGGTCAAAAAATTAGAATTATTAATTTAAAAAATGTTTTAGAAACCTTTGTTGATTTTTCAGATTTACCGCCATCATCCTACGTTATTAAAGTTAATTTTCTCGATAAATTCAATTTAATTAAGATTATTAAAAAATAATTATAAAAAATATTGCTTAACTAATACTGCAGTTTTTATTTGAATATCCACTTCAAAGGTAAATTAATATCTACATCCGTTTTTGTTAGTCCTTTATTTGATGCCATACATACTGCTAGTATTTCAGTCTTTATATTAGTTTTGATTTTATTAGTCTATCTCTTTAGAAATAAACTAAAAGAAACGATTATACCTTTCAAAGGAATTATTTACAATCAGAAAAAAAACGTGTTTTTTTATAAAAGAAAGCCAATACTATTATTTGATGACCAAGAAAAAAGGTTGTTAATCTATCTTTTGGAACATTTAAATCAATATATTTCTTTAAACGAATTGAACCAATTATTCGAAAACAAGCCCGAGACTGGAACTTATGCGGCTACCATAAAAAGGAGGGAACTAATTATAAATAGTTTTCTTTACAAAGTGTCGAAGCTAACTGGAATTGAGGAAAATGAATTATCCATTGAAAGAAAAAATGCAACGGACAAACGAATTAAAGATATTTGGTTATTACCAAACTTACTAAAAAGTGAATAAACGAATATTAATCTCCTAAATCAATCTGAAACGCCTTCTACAAGGCGTTTTTTTTTACTTATTATAGTATTGTTAATCAATTGTTTAAATAAAAATAAATAGTAGAAAGTATTGTTTCCGATATTTTTTTTATAAAAACCATAAACTTAAATCATTTTTACAGAGAAGAAAAGCTAATAAATAATAAGTAAAGCTGACTAATAAAAAAATAAGCTTATGTAGCAGCGATTAGCTAAAATTTCTGCAAAAAGAACTACAAATTAGACAAGGAGTAATTAAGGTTTTTCCTGTGATAAACAATAAAGTAACTCAAGTACAGAAATAATGTTTTTTATTAAGCTTTATTCCATGAATTTGTTCCAGTGATTTTAATTTTGAAATGATAGGTTAGCATAATTAATATCATAAAATAAAATGAAGAAGAAAATTATAGTTGTTTTATTGTTCTCTCTGTTTTCAACAACTGTATTCAGTCAGAAAACTAAAAGAGAAGAAGGAATTATCATTGGTATCAAAGGAGGGTTAAATATTTCAAATTTTATTGGAAATGTTGAAGATCAAGGTATGAGAACAAGTGTCCATTTAGGCTTACTTGCAGAAATTATGATTTCAGATAATTTTTCAATTCAACCAGAAATATTATACTCTAAACAAGGTTCAACGCATACTGGTATTGTACCTGGATTTTATAGAACTAAACTAGATTATATTTCCTTGCCTGTGGAAGGAAAGTTCAAAATAGTAGGTAAACTGAGTTTTGAAGCTGGTCCTCAATTAGGGATCCTTATGTCCTCAAGATTAAAGACGAGCAATTCTAATGCTAAAATTGACACAATAAAAACCATAGATTTTGGTATTAATGCCGGCTTGCGATATAATATAAATGATGCAGCATTCATTCAAGGTCGTTATGTTTTAGGTTTAATAGATAATGGAGTAACAGGAGACTCTAACAATCAAAATAGCAACTCAGTGATACAATTATCCATCGGATATCTATTCTAAAATTCTAACACACATAAAATCAAAAAAACTCAAATGAAAGCACTACTAACTATTACATTAAGTACCTTATTGTGTACTTCTATCCTTTTTGCTCAAGACAATCAAAAGGAAATTAAGGAAACAAAATACCGAAGAAGTTCACTTCATACCATTCTAATTGAATCTTCAAACTTCCCGAAAGTAGATCAAGTATTAAGTGCATATTACAATGCACCATTTCCTGATAAATATGACAACCATGACATTGGAGAAAAATCATTTAGCTTAACAAAATATTCAAGCGATACAGTTGCCTCAAAAACACCTGAAATGATTGAAAAATATTTTAAAGATCAACAAATCGCAAAAAAAATAGTGGCAAAATGGTTTAATAGACAGGATGATGGAAGCTTTGATTATGAATTAGTTGGAAGTCGAGGCGCTTTTAATGCCTCATTTTTAGATACAAAAACAGCTGCTGCCTCTAGTGACGGAAAGTATATATTGCAATCAGCAGGATTTGAATTAATCAACAATACATTTGTTGTAGTTTCATCAATGTATTTCGTTGAAAATGAGCCAATAGCAAGAGGAATTCGCGATGCTGCGATATTATTATTGGGAAAAGCAAATCCCTTGGTTCAAAAAATTGGAATAAAGGTACTTGAGAAAGCATATGAAAAAGCGAAAGAGGGTTATTCCGTATGGACAACTTCTTATTTGTACAAATTAAAATGGGACGAAACAACTCAAGGTACCTTTTTCCAAGATATGTATGCTGAAAAAAATCAGATAAATCCAATAGTAAAAGCAAAATTTGACACTAGTGACATTTTTGAAATGGAGTTTGTAGGTTCCCAGAAAGCTACAACTTTAGTAACTTTTTCATTAAAAGAAAAAAGAACGGAAGAACAAATCATTAATCTATCCGTAACTCTTAATATCGAAAAAGTGTTTGCTAAGCTTCAAAAAAACTATGATGTATTCAAACCGAAAGTTCCTTTGTTTACAGGAGAGCCTATTACTGCTAAAATTGGACTGAAAGAGGGGTTAGAGGATGGCGATAAATTCGAAGTTCTAGAAGCGGTTCTAGATGAGAAATCAGGAAAAATCGAATATAAAAATCTAGGAACTCTTAAAGTTGACGGACAGAAAATTTGGGATAATCGTTTCATATTAGGAGATGAACCAGTTCAGGAAGGTGCAATTGATCGAACTACCTTCAAAGGCGGAAAGAAATTCTATCCGGGCTTATTAATTCGTCAAATAAAATAGTATTCAAAGCGAATTACTAAAAAGTTGCCATATCAATAAATAAAGAAAAAAAAACACTAGATAAAATGAAAAAAATCGCCCTTACAATTTTTATAATAGTTGCATTTATATTTACGTGTAATGCACAAGCTAAAAAAAAAGCAGATAAATATACAAATGCTTGGCGATATGAAATTGAACCCGTTCAAACAGGAGTTTCAGGAACTTATTTAATAAAAGTTTGGTCGTATTCAAAAAAACCAGACGTAGCCATTGAACAAGCAAAAAAAAATGCAGTTCATGGAATTATTTTTAGAGGGTTTTCAGGTAATGATCGCGTTCCAGGTCAATCAGCCCTTAGTAACAACCCTAATTTATTAGACGAAAAAACTGATTTCTTTGATGATTTTTTCGCTGAAGGCGGAAAATACCTAAAGTTTGTGTCTTTAACCAACGATGGAGGTGTAGCGGCTGAAGATAGATTGAAAGTCGGTAAAGAATACAAAATAGGAGTCTTAATTTCTATCCGAAAGGAAGATCTGCGAAGAGATCTAGAAAACGCAGGAATTATTAAAGGATTATCAGTAGGTTTTTAATCAAAAAATATGAAAAAGATATTTATCACTTTACTTTTATTTACTGTTATTTTTAACGTTTCGGCACAGAAAAAAACAGCTGGAAATTACATCTATAAAACCGAATGTTTGGGAGTAGAACTTGATGGTTCGCAAACATTAAAAGCATGGGGAAATGGAAGAAACAGAGCAGATGCTGTAGAGCAAGCCAAAAAAAATGCCATAAGAGATGTGATTTTTAAAGGAATTCAAGAAGGAAAGCAGGAATGCAATCAAAAACCTTTAGTATTTGAAGTAAATGCTCAAGAAAAATATGAAGTCTACTTCAATAAATTTTTTGCCGACGGGGGAGAATATAGAAACTTCATTTCTTTGCGCGACGAACGCATTGGAGACAAACTTAATCGTGACCGGAAAAAAAATACTGAAAGCGTGACGAATGGATTAGTAGTTAGAGTGTTACGCTCAAATCTAAAGACGAAACTAATTGAGGACAAAATTATTAAACAACAACTATAATCTTATGAAAAATAATTTTAATTACTTTTTACTTTCACTTTTTTTCTTGACTGTACATTTTTCTTTTGCACAGGCAAAGAAACCAATTATTATGGTAGTTCCAAGTGACAATTGGTGTATCCAAAATAATTGTTATATTGAATTTGACAATCAAGGCTCCTCAACTAAGATACCTGATTATAAACGTGCTGTTCAAGAAAACATGGAATTGACTTTAGTAATGAATAAATTAGGAGAATTAATGGCTGCTCGCGGGTTTCAACTAAAATCTTTGGAACAAACATTGAAATCTTTAGAATCAGAAGCGGCTGAAAATGCTATGACTTCGAGCAAGAGTGACGCAGGCTTAATTGAAAGCCCTGTTGATAAATTAAAAAATATTGCCAAAGCTGATATTTGGATGCAAATCAATTGGAAAGTCAATTCCTTTGGTCCAAAAAAATCAGTTACTTTTGATTTAGTAGGTCTTGATTCTTATACAGACAAAAACATTGCTGGTGCTTCCGGAACCGGTAATGATTTGATTGGAGCTCCACTTCCAATAATGTTAGAAACTGCTGTTTTATCTCATTTAGACAACTTTAACGGTTTACTTCAAAAACATTTTGAAGATATGTTTGAAAACGGAAGAGAAGTAACCCTTAAAATTAAAAAATTCGATTCCTCTACAGACGATTTAGAATCAGAATACGAAGGAGAAGAATTGGGATCAATAATTGAACAATGGGTATCTGAAAATACTGTAAAAGGTAGGTTTAGCACAACTGATGCTTCAGAAAATAGAATGCAATTTGAACAAGTCCGAATTGCATTGATTGACGCAAATGGCAAAGCACAAGATACAAGAGGTTGGTCAAAAGGTCTACAAAAATTCTTAAAAGAAAAATATCAGATTACTGCAAAATTAACTATAAAAGGATTGGGACAAGCCTCAATTATTATTGGAGAAAAATAAAAACTTACAATTATGAAAAAAATATTATTCGCAATCTGTGTGTTAAGTTTGTTTTTCAAAACATCAGCACAAAATACTGGTGGAAAATTAGATGATGCTGCTAGAATTGTATTAAATACATTTATTCCCGATCAAGTTGAAGGATTAACAGAATCATCAAAAGCAAATTTATCTAATAAATTAAGTCAAATTGCTACTAAAGCAGGAATGGGTGGTAGTGCTACTAGTCCTCGTTTTATTATAACTGCTAATGTAGCTGTTTTAACTAAGGATATCACACCGACAGCTCCACCCATGCATGCCTATACTATTGAAATTACATTTTATATTGGAGATGGTATCGCAGGAACTAAATTTTCTAGCACCTCATTAACACTTAAAGGAGTAGGCACAACAGAAACAAAAGCTTATAACTCTGCTCTACAAAATTTAAAAGTAAATGATGCAAGATATCAAACTTTTATTGAAACCGGTAAAACTAAAATAATTGAATACTATAATAGTAGATGTGATTTTATTTTGAAAGAAGCAGAAATGTTTGCAAGTAAAAACGAATTTGATTCTTCAATAGCAGCATTAACAGCTATTCCTGAAGTGTGTAAAGATTGTTATGACAAAGCAATGAATGCTGTTGGGCCAATTTATCAAAAACTGATTGATCGTCAATGTAAAATTGATTTTACAGAAGCTAAAAATGCTTGGAATACTAGCCAAGATAATTCTAGTGCAGAACAAGCCTCTGTTTTTTTAGCAAAAATAGATCCAAATTCTTCATGCTATAATGATGCTCAAAACTTTTCCAAAATAATTGCAAAAAGAATTAATGATTTGGATAAGCGTGAGTGGGAGTTTAAAATGAAACAACAAGAAGATAATGTCGATTTACAAAAACTGACAATAAAAGCAGTTCGTGATATTGGAGTAGCCTACGGTAAAAATCAACCTAAAGTTATTTATAATATAAGAGGTTGGTGGTAATATATTGCCCAAACAAATCAAAAATTTAAATAATTGTGGTGCCTAAATTACGTCTTAAGATAATATATTTATTAAGGTTATATTGGTGTTTCTATTCGAGCCGCATTCCCTCGTGGGGATTTGACAAATACAGACTATAATATGGGAACGGGATTGAACTTAGGACTCATTAATGCTTGATATCGTTTTACTGAAAATTTCGGGTTGACTTTAAACTGGGGTTCATCAGCATTTTCAAATAAAGAATATAATACATCTGTTTTAGGTCTTGCTTATTTGGCTTATGGACCTATAGTGTGTTTTCCTTTAAATGATAAAATTGGGATAGACTTTAAGCCTCAAGTGGCATTCACTGCAGTAATAATTGATGTTGATGGTGAAAAATTTAAAACTAATACTGCGGCTTTTATTTGCATATCCAGTCATTTTTTTTGCCTTAAATTGAGCATAGAACCATCATAAAAACAAGTATTTGATTCAATTTTAAATCTATATCACCCACATTATTTTTTCAAAAACCTGTGAAGAAATTTAGGGGTTTTTTTACGGCATTTTTTCTACCAAATTTTCTAGAAATTCCAGTACTTGGTTTGAAAAAAAGTTTATAGGGTTCACAGTCGTACCAATGACCTTAAATTCATTTTAAGGTCATTTTTCATTTCATATCGAACCGATAGTTTACACTAAGAAAGCAAATCAAAAGATAATCACTGCCTATTTTTATCTATGTTTGATGCTAATGAAGTTTGCAGAAGATAGAGCAGTTTACGATTGCTGACCCTAAGAAGATTATTCCTAATTAATTAGCCTACTGAAGAACAACATTTTTCTCTTTACATACTATTTTTATTTTGTCATAATACATCATAATATGAATGTATTGTTTTGCAAAACTGTCGACAAAACACACTTATCCTTGATTTGGGATAGTCATGTTTCATTTTGCGGACTGCTTGGCACAAAACTTTTTTCTGATGGCAATGTTGAGCTAATCTTCAGCCACATCAATAAGCGTAGTAAGCTCCTTGATCTTCAGTTCGGCTTCTTCCAATGGCTTTTGTAGAGCTTTAGCCTTTGCAGCACAGTTATTCTGTCTAACGCAAAAGTCTTTATTAGGACCGTTTTCGAGATTATATTTGAAGATTTTAATTCTTTTATCACTTGAGCAATTACGATTATATAAAGGCCTATAAGTAATCTTCAAATTCTATAAAACGTGACACTAATTTAGCTCATACTTCATCGCAAAATAATAATAATTTGTTCTCCGTTTGTCGAATTTGCTTTGCTCAATCTAATTGGGGTTGTGTTCATTTTTTAACGGATTAAAAAATAAGTTTTCACTGTCAATTGATATGATTTAAGTAGCTGAAATAAATGTAACTACTTATAAATCAAATATATTATCTTTTGTAGAACTCGAAATTTGCATTCTAGATCACAATTTGAACAATATATACTTGTAAAACTCTAAAATAATTTTTTACTATATTTGAAATCGATATTGATTTTTTTTTCGACTTCAAAATCATGAATTTCGGTATCTTGACAGTATTTAATCAGTGGTTTTTTTATAAATAATTATACCCAACGGGTTATAGTTTACTATATCAAAACTCATAATTTTAAAAATGTACTATCGGTTAGTAGTACTTTATCATCAATCAAAATGAATAAGAAAATTTGTTTTTTTATATTTTTATTTTTTCCTGCATTATTTTTTGCCCAACCTAATGTAAACTCACTTGAATTATTATCACAATCTCAAAACAAAGACGAAGCATGGGTTGATAAAATGATTATCGAGGTAGGAGATATAATAAATAGCAATCCAAAATTAGCGGTAGAGTACACAAAAACTATTTTAAATATTTCTAAGAAACTTTCTTATGAGAATGGAATCAGCAATTCATTAATAAAAAATGCAGCAGCATTAAATGTTTTAGGTAAATATGATGAAGCAAAAAAACAAATTGATATTGCTTTAAAAAGTATTCCAGATAATAATTCTATTGATAAAGCTAAAGCTCTAATACTACTTGGTAAGGTTAATTATAATCTTGGTTCCTATGATTCTGCTCTGTTGATTTACGATAAAGCTGAAAAACTTACTAAAAGTAATGTAAAAAGTATTCAACATGCTGAAATTTACAATAACAGAGCAAATGTTTATGTTTTAAAAGGGGACAATAAATTAGCCATAGAAAACTATATCAATGCCGCTGAAATTTATCAATATTTAGATGAAAAGCAGTTGCTTGCAATTGTTTATACCAATTTAGGGAACTCAAATGCAAATTTTAAACTATACGATAAATCAATAGAGTACTTCAAAAAGGCAGCAGAAATAAATAAAACTTATAACGATTTATCAAATTTATCTATAAACTTTCTTAATATGGGGGTTTCATATAAAGAGATGGATTCACTAAACAAGGCTACTACCTATTATGAAAAATCTTTAGCGATTGCAAAAAATTTAGGGAGTAATCTAGTAATGGCGCAAAACTATTCCAATTTAGCGAATATTTATGAAAAAAAAGGTGACCATAAAAAGGCCTTATCTTTTTATAATTCATCTTTAGATATTTGTAAAAAAGAGAAAATACCCTATGGTTTAGCGCTTAATTATGCTAGTATAGGTGAAACCTATTTTTTTCTTAAAAATTATAAAGTTGCTATCATAAATTTAAATAGGGCTCTGGATTACACTAAAAAATTAGGTATTCCAAAAGAACAATCTAAAGTCTACGAAACATTAACTAAGGTGCACAAAGCTATGGGCGATTATAAAAACGCCTTTTACTTTCAATCTTTGTTTAAACAAATAAATGATAGTTTAGTAAATATTGAAAAGCATAAACAAATAGTTGAATTACAAATAAAATACGACACGGCTGAAAAACAAAAAACTATTTCAGAAATGGATGTTAAGCAAATCAGTCAAAAATTAACTATTGGATATTTATTTAGTCTATCCCTTTTGTTAATACTATTGTCGCTTTGGTTTTTTTATAGAAAAAAACAGTCTTTGCAAGAGAAAAAAATAGCCGAAGTTATCGCAGACAAAATGAAATTAGAGTTAGATATAAAAAATAATGAATTAGCTCATAAAACTTTAAACATTAGCCATCTTCAGGAAAACAATAAACTCATAGCTTCAGATGTTGAAGAAATTTTAAAATTATCAAAAGTTTCTAATATTGAAATTAATCAATTGGTTCGAAAAATTAAATCCTCATCAGAAAACATAAATATTTGGGATGAATTTGATCATCGTTTTAAAGAAATTCATGGCATCTTTCATTCAAAAGTTATAGCGATGTATCCAGATTTATCACCGGTTGAACTTCGAATAGTGTCATTACTTCGTTTAAACTTAACTACTAAAGAAATAGCGGAGATAATGCAACGAAGCATTAAAACTGTAGAAAACACTCGTGGAATTATTAGAAAAAAAATGAAGCTTGATAAAAATATAAATCTTACTTCCTTTATTTTATCTTTTAAATAATAGGCAGTTCTTTGCAAGCTTTATACCGCTTCCTTTTTTTAGTAATCTTTTGATTAAAAAAATCATCTTTTAACTTCTGTAAACTTGACTCACTAATATAGTAACTGCAAATAAAAGATAATCTGCGTTTTTTACAATTTCGGGGGTTTATCGGGGGGTGTAAAATAGAGCATTAAGTAAATCTAGTCATAATTTCGCTGCATACTTATAAAACGATTATTATGACATCTAAAATTTTGAAGCTCGCAATGGCTTTGTTACTTTTATTTACTTATTCTTTTGCTTCTGCCCAAAATTGGCCTCCAATGGGTAGTCGTATAAACGGAGAAAACTCAGGAGATTATTTTGGAAGTTCGGTAAGCATAAGTGCTGATGGATCTATACTAGCATCAGGAGCTCCTGAAAATGATGACAATGGAAATAGATCTGGACAAGTTAGAATTTTTCAACTTAACGGCACTGATTGGACACAATTGGGCAATACACTTGTTGGAAGTATACCAAATATAGCTTTTGGCTCGCGAGTAAGTGTCAGTGAAGATGGTACATTAGTTGCCGTTGGAGCCCCATTTTACAATACTAGCAACGGAGATTTTTCTGGACAAGTACAAGTTTTTAAGAACATAAATGGTACTTGGTCGCAAATTGGAACCGATCTTTTTGGTGAGGGATATACACATTATTTTGGATGGAACTTAAAATTAAGTGGAGACGGTAACCGACTGTTGGTAAGTTCCTACAATGCACCTGGAGTAAATGGTAATGGTACAAACGGTTTTGGATCTGGTATGGTATACGCCTATGAATATGATACAAACTCAGATACATGGACACAATTAGGCACAACAATTCAAGGACCAAAAGGTGCTAAACTTGGGTACTCATTAGATATTGATTACGATGGTAGCCATATAGCTGCTGGCGGATATGCCTACATTCCATATCAAGGTATTGTACAAACCTTTACCTATAATTCAACAAATTGGGTACAAACAGGTAGCAATCTTTTAGGTGACACTACAGACGATTCATTTGGATCTTCAGTTAGTCTTTCTTCAGACGGAACAAGGCTTGCAGTTGGTTCTACTGGAGCTAATGGATATGTAGGAAATGCCAAAACATTTGACTTTGACAGCAATACAAATGATTGGGTACAAGTAGGAAGTGTTCTTCCTGGTCTTGTAACATCAAATTATTATGGTTCATCAGTTAGTTTAACTAGTGACGGAAATAAATTAGCCGTTGGAGGTACATCTGGCGCTGGAGATAATGGATATATCCGTATTTTTGATTTTGATTCGAATACCAATGATTGGGTACAAGATGGAAACGATCTTTTAGGAGCAGCAGACGATTTATTTTTTGGTTCGGATGTTAACTTTAATAATGATGGTAGTGTATTAGCAACTAGCACGCCTTATACAAGTCTTGGTGATCCTTACTCCTCAGAAGGAGGCGTTACTGTTTTTGGGAATAGTACAACAACAACAACCTTAAACGCAGGAACCTTATGGACTTCTCAGACCTCTGCAGCAGATAATCAGTGGAGAGGCGTAACCTACGGTAATGGCTTGTATGTAGCTGTTGCTTCTTCGGGTACGGGTAACCGGGTAATGACGAGCCCAGATGCAATTGCTTGGACAACACAAAATGCGGCGGCAGATAACACTTGGAGAGATGTTACTTATGGCAATGGTCTTTTTGTAGCTATATCGGCTTCTGGTTCAAGCAATCGCGTTATGACGAGCCCTGACGGAATTAATTGGACATCTCGAACTTCGGCAGCAGATAATTTGTGGAATAGAGTTACCTATGGTAATGGACTTTTTGTAGCTGTTGCGGCTAATGGTGCAAACCGCGTGATGACAAGCCCTGATGGTATAACTTGGACGGCGCGAAATGCAGCTGCATTTAATGTTTGGAATGACGTGGTGTATGGAAATGGTCTTTTTGTAGCGGTATCTGATACTGGAATCAGCAATCGTGTAATGACGAGTCCTGACGGTATTACTTGGACGTCTCGAACGTCTGCAGCTGATAATAGTTGGAACGATATTACTTATGGCAATGGACTATTTGTAGCAGTGGCGCAAAGTGGAACGGGAAACAGGGTCATGACCAGTCCTGATGGTATCTCTTGGACAGCGCAATTGTCTGCGGAAGATAATACTTGGACTAGTGTTACCTATGGTAATGGTTTATTTGTAGCAGTAGCCGGCAGTGGTTCAAATCGTGTTATGACAAGCCCTGATGGTGTTACATGGACGGCACATGCATCGGCTGCAAGCAATGGTTGGATTAGTGTAATCTATGAAAATAATATGTTTGTAGCTGTATCGCTCAATGGTACAGGTAACCGTGTTATGACCTCTAAATCTTCAACTGCGGCACCTAGCCCAACAATTATTCCAAATAGATCATTAAATTTTGATGCTACTGCTGGACAGACAGTTGATATAAACCCAATGATACCATACACATCAAGTTATACCGTAATGGGATGGGTAAATATTACAGGATCATTTTCAAATATATTTACTTGGGGAAGTCCTACAACCAATAATTACGTTAAGATTGAAACTAATTTTAGCGGAAAATTAAGGTATTATGTGCCTTCTGGTGGCGCAGTAGTAGAATCAACTACAATTATTAAAAATTCGGGTTGGGTTCATATCGCCATTACAAATAATGCAGGATCTATTACTCTGTATGTAAATGGAGTAGCAGAGAACACAGGAAATGAAACAAGAATTATTACACCCACAACATCTTCAATGGGAGCTGCATTATTAAATGGGTCTATACAAGGTTCAAATAATGGAACAATAGACGAACTCTCAATTTGGAACAGTGCACTCACCAGTGTTGACATAAATAATTTTATGACAAACAGCCCTGATGGTAATGAAACGGGAGTTATGGCATTTTATGATTTTAATAACCCTTATATTGCTCCTCGTGGAGATAACACCTCTGTTTCACAAGCTATCACATTAACAGATGTGAGTGGAAATGGATATACTGGTACTTTATCTTCATTTTCTTTAAATGGAGCTACTGGTAATTGGGTAGAGAAACAAATTCCAGTTTTTACTTCATGTTCAGGTACAGCGTCTGCAGAACAAACTTTCACTCTCTCTGGTACAGATTTAACAAATGATGTTATAGTTACTACAACAACAGGTTTTGAGGTAAGTTTAACTCCAGGTTCTGGTTTTGCAAGTTCTGTAAGCATAACAGCTAGCGGTTCTTTAAGTGCAACAACGGTCTACATTAGAGTTACTAGTTTAGCAGCAACAGGTGCTATTTATGGAACTTTGACAACGTCATCAGTTGGAGCAACAGATAGGATCTTAAATTTAGCAGGGATTGTTAATTCTATATCTTTAACCGCTGCCTCCCAAACCAATGTATCTTGTAACTCTGGCTCTGATGGTTCGGCTACAGTCTCCGTTTCTGGTGCATCTGCCGGATATAGCTACTCATGGGCACCATCTGGCGGAATAGCTGCTACAGCTTCAGGACTATCAGCAGGTACATATACGGTAACGGTAACCGATGCTAGTTCTTGTACCGCTACCCAAAGTTTTACAATCACGCAACCCGCTGCTCTAATAGCAACTGCTAGTGCACAAACTAATGTATCTTGTAACTCTGGATCTAATGGTTCGGCGACAGTCTCTGTTTCTGGTGGTACTGCTGGATATACCTATTCTTGGGCACCAAGTGGTGGAACGGCTGCTACAGCTTCAGGACTATCAGCAGGTACTTATACTGTGACTGTGACTGATGCTAATTCTTGTACCGCTACACAAAATTTTACAATCACGCAACCAACTGCTCTAGTAGCAACTGTCAGTGCACAAACTAATGTATCTTGTAACTCTGGATCTAATGGTTCGGCGACAGTCTCTGTTTCTGGTGGTACTGCTGG
>NZ_JBGQOE010000044.1:0-13896 GCF_052113685.1 Flavobacterium sp. W22_SRS_FP1 | reverse complement strand
GTATCTAATGTTACTAATATGGAAGAAATGTTTGCTGGAGCGAGTTCATTC
Organism: Flavobacterium sp. W22_SRS_FP1; assembly: GCF_052113685.1. Classification (NCBI taxonomy): domain Bacteria; kingdom Pseudomonadati; phylum Bacteroidota; class Flavobacteriia; order Flavobacteriales; family Flavobacteriaceae; genus Flavobacterium; species Flavobacterium sp. W22_SRS_FP1. Next base: position 13,845 of record NZ_JBGQOE010000044.1, on the reverse strand, counting down.
AATCAAAATATTGGAAATTGGGATGTATCTAATGTTACTAATATGGAAGAAATGTTTGCTGGAGCGAGTTCATTCAATCAAAATATTGGAAATTGGGATGTTTCCAACGTTATAGGTATCAAGAGAATGTTTCGGTCGGCAAGTTCATTCAATCAAGATATAAGTTCTTGGGATGTGAGTAATGTGACTGTTATGAATTCTATGTTTTCGAAAGCTACTGCTTTTAACCAAGATATAAGTTCTTGGGATGTTAGTAATGTGACTGATATGAATTCTATGTTTTTTCGAGCTACTGCTTTTAACCAAGATATAAGTTCTTGGGATGTGAGTAATGTGACTGTTATGGGTGGGTTATTTGCTGAGCCTAGTGAAAATAACATATCAAAAATGAAAAACTTAGGACAATTAATTCAAGAATTTGAAACTAATAAAATTAAAAAAATATACATCATAATTTATGAAATGTTTTCAGGTGGATATCAGTTAAAAGATGGATATACAAAATCCAAATATGACGATATTATTGATTGGGTTAATAAAGATAATTTTAGTGATTTCGATATCCAACTTGGATATACACATGATGTCAACAAGCCTTTTTTTGGGTCGTTTTTTTATTCTGGTGTGGTACAAGAATTGAATGTAAGTTGGTTTTTTAGTAAAATAAAAGAGTTTGTTGAGCAAGTTAAAGATTACGAAGATTACGAAGATTACGAAGCGGATGCCCTATATGAATTAATGGAGTATCTTGAAAATGAATGTGATGTTCAAGTAACTAGTGAAATGGGACTAATAGGAGAAGTCGAAGAAGTTAGTATAAGTGATCAATTTTTAGTAACTGAAAGAAATTTAATAATAGACATTATGCATAAAGGCTTTGAAAATGATATTGAATTTGCTGTTTCTGATGAGGTTAGAGATATAGATTATAAATTTATTTTTGAAAGTTAGGCGTTATTATGAACCTTATTTTGATGTAAGTTTACCTTACTATAATTATTCAGAATACTTTATAGGACTTTCTACATCTAATGATTTCTCAGACATTGAATGGTATAATTATGATGAAAATTGGGATAAAGGTTTTGATCTTATTAAAATAGTAGGACTTATAAGTGTCGCATTATCAAATGAGGATTTTATTGATAATTTCAAATTTTTTGAATATTATAACAACTTTGAATCTATAGAAATAAATCAAGAAATTGATTATGAGAAATTGAAAAAGGATTGGTGGTCTAACCCCCTAATAATCGGACTTTAACATTTTAAGCTTTTCTTATATCACCATAGTTTTCAGTAATTGAAATCTTCAACAAAAAATTAGATTAATTCTATTAACTAATGTAAATCAATAAACTAATTTTAAAATGTTTAAATTATTTAAAAAATCACCAAATTTGAAATCTATTCTCGAAAAAAAACAAGCAGAGTATGAACCATTGTTTATTGGTTCAAAGAAAGAATTTAATAAATATTTTAGTGGATATGGAAGAAACCTTGTACAAACCATTACCAAATCACATAAAAAATCTATCGGTAAATGTGAACACTGTGGAACAAGTGACCACCAACTTGAAGCAGCACATGTAAAAGGGAATGATAGAAAGGATATTATTGATAGAATTATCTCCAAGTTTGAAAGTAACGGAATTATTGAAATTAGCCTTCATTTTTTTGAACAAGAGTTTATAGTAGCTCACAATCCAATAAAAGAAACTATAAAAATTCTATGTAAATCCTGCCATAGAGAATATGATAATGTACCTGCTACAGCGATTAAGGCAAAAGAGTCCCCTATGGTTAGTATCGCTAACTATTATGAGGCAGCAAGACTTGAATTTAGGAAAAAAGTTATCGAGCAATTAAGTGAGAGAGATAAGTTTACTATTTTTATTACTAGTACAAATGAAGCGTCTACGATGTCTAAGCAAGAGTTTTATGATACGTTTAATAATGTAGCTTCAAGTGATTCATATAAAATAAAAGGAACTTATAGTTATACTAAAACACCTCAAAAGACATATAAATATATATCTAATAGTAGTGAAAGGAGTAAATTAAATAACATCTCAAATTTAAAAATAGCTAAACATCAAATACCCGCCATGACAAAAGATGAAGCTATTAAACCAAGCAAACAAAAAATAGGAAAATATGTTCAAGAAACTTTCAAGAAAAATCTAGCAAAGATTGATGCTACTGAATTAACAAAACTTCAAAATGCTGAATATTGTAAAACAACTTTTGATATACAATATCCACTTCTAAAAAAGGTAATACGTTCAGATTCAGAAAAACCGGAAAGATACTGGAAAGATACTGTCGAAATTTTAGGAGCTAAATATTGGCTGTGTTCTGAGTGGTATGAAAAGAAAGAGAATAATGATAGGCCTTATTATGATAAATGGTTAAAGAAAATAGGACATAATTATAATTAAATTAAATTGGTTGACAGATTACTTTGAATAAGCTAACTATGAGATTTGTTGATAGAGACTTAAACCAACAATTCAAGATTGTAAAATATTAATGGAGTTTTGTAAAAAAAGATATTATATACCTCTAGCGAAAAATTATAAATTCTAGGTAAAAACTACAAACTAAATAAGTGAACTATTTGATAATTTTAAATAAAAAATAATAAAAATGGGACTATTTGATTTTTTAAAAAAAGACAATTCACAATTAAAATTCAATAATGAAACAATAAGAATCGCCGTAAATGAATGGTGCAGTGATGAGGCTTCAGCTGCAAAAAAGTATGACCATATATCTCAATGGAATACTTCTGAAGTAACTGACATGTCAAAACTTTTTTTAAACGCTCATAAATTTAATTCCGCAATTGGTAATTGGAATGTAAGTTATGTAACAACGATGCATGCTATGTTTCTAGGAGCTACTGCTTTTAACCCAGATATAAGTTCTTGGGATGTGAGTAATGTGACTGAAATGAATTCTATGTTTTCGAAAGCTACTGCTTTTAACCAAGATATAAGTTCTTGGGATGTGAGTAATGTGACTAATATGAGGTATATGTTTTTTGGAGCTACTGCTTTTAACCAAGATATAAGTTCTTGGGATGTGAGTAATGTGACTGATATGAATTCTATGTTTTCGAAAGCTACTGCCTTTCACCAAGATATAAGTTCTTGGGATTTGAGTAATGTGACTAATATGAAGTATATGTTTTTTGGAGCTACTGCTTTTAACCAAGATATAAGTTCTTGGGACGCTTCAATAGAAATTCAAGAGAAAGTTCAAACAAAAGATGTAAAACTATATCATGATAATGGTAAATTAAAAACACAAGCCACATTAGATGCAGAGGGTAACCCGCAAGGGAATTGTAAAGAATGGTATCCAAGTGGCAATATTTTTAAAGACCAAAACTATAAGCATGGAGCTCCTCATGGAAGTATGAAAGAATATTTTGATAATGGAAACATTAGACAGGAATATAATTTTAAAAATGGTCAACATCATGGGATAAGTAATGAATTTTATGAAGATGGAAGTAAAAATATAATAGTTACTTTTAAAAATGGTCAACATCATGGAATGAGAGAACAATATTATCCTTCAGGTAATTTAGAGACAAGAACAACGTATGTAGATGGAATGATAGAAGGGGTGCATATTTACCTTAAAGAAGATGGTGAGGTTATTGAAGAAAAAATCATGCAAAAAGGTCTTGATATAACCATGGAGCTTATGCAATTAATGATGGAAAATAATTCTGAGCATATGATAAAAGCTGGTTTAATTAATGCTGGTGCTCAAGAATTTGAGATTGGAGAATTTTTTCAAAAAATATATGAATATTATAAAAAAAATAATTTAAGTGTTGATCCTGCCATGGCATATGCATTAAATAAATTACTTAAAGAGGGTAAAATAGATAAAGATTTTTATGATTTATGTATCTCAGGTTTAGGCTAAAATTTAAATATTGATATAGATAATATTAAAACGAAACAGTGGATATGCAAATAAAAGCCGCAGTATTAGTTAAGCAACATTTTTAAAATTATTTTTCTGTTTCCAGAATTCTTCTATTGTTTTGTAATCTAAAGCGGAATGCCTTCTTTTTCTGTTGTACCAGATTTCAATAAATTCGAATATATCGAGTTCCATTTGCTCTTTTGATATAAGCTTATTGCCATAAATCTGTTCCGTTTTTAAAGTTTTAAAAAAGCTCTCAGCTACCGCATTATCCCAACAATTCCCTTTTCTGCTCATACTTCTTGTGATCATTTTATAGGAATCAATCACATTGGTAAACTTCTTGCTGGCGTATTGAACACCTCTGTCAGAATGAAATACCAATCCTCTTACAATGCTTCGATTTTTAATAGCCATTCTCCAAGCCGCCAAAGAAGTTTCCTCTACACTCATCCCGCTGCTTAAACTCCAACCTATGATTTTTCTATCGTAGAGGTCTAAAACGGTTGTCAAATATAAAAAGCCTTCTTTTACTCGGATATAGGTGATGTCCGACACCCAAGCTTTTGACGGTTCTGTAACCGTAAATTCTCTGTTCAAAACATTGGGAACTATTAAATACTTATGCTTGGAATTTGTTGTCACCTTGAATTTCTTGCTTAATTTGCTTCGTAAACCGAGTTGGTTCATATATTTGGCAACTGTAACCCTTGATGTTTTATTGCCTAAAAAAGCCAATTCAGCAGTCATTCTTGGACTTCCGTATCTCTGTTTCGAGTCAAAATAAATGGAAGTTATTTTTGATTTAACAAGTTCAGCTCTTTGTTTTCTCTCTGAAACAGACTGGCTTTTCCATTGATAATAACTCCTTTGACCAACTTGCAATACTTTGCACATCTTTTCAATCGGAAATATCTTTTCATTATTTTTATGAAAGTATAAATCATCGACCGTTTTTGGAAAAGATGCCTATAGGTCATGTTAACTTAGCCCTCACAGAAAGTTAAGAAATAATCTTAATTTTTAGCATGTCCATATATTACTAAAGACGAGCAGCATATTAGGTCGTTACGCCCGTGTCATTTCGGACGGCGTTAATGATTATTAATTTCAACTAATTCAAACGTTTAGCATAATTTCTAAATCTACCCAGAAGAAATTTTAATTCATCTGTATCATATACTTTTATGTGGACAATGCAGAATATTTTCTCACCATCAATATTTACTTCTTTTTCAATCCCTTTTGGTATGCTTTGAGTATGATGGATACTATTTTTGGTAACATAAGTACAAGCCCATCCTGTAAATTTTATTCGAATGACTACCGGTTCTTTATCGTTAGGATTATATACTCCAATACAATATTTGAAATAATTCTTTAAATCTACTCTTTCTGCCAATTCCTTATACTTATATTTCATTTCCTCATTTGAATTTAGTGTTGATTTTGCAGGAAATATTTTCAAGTTTTCAATCATATCGACTCTAAAATTCCGAATACTATATTCAATACTATTTTTTTTGTAGACACAACCAAATAAATAGTACAAATTTTCATGTAATCTTATTTGTAAAGGTGCAATAGTATATTTTTTGAGCTCATTATTATCGACTTTTCGATATTCAAATTCAATAGCTTCTCCTTTTTTCATATATTTAATAATATCAACACATAATTCTAAAATGATATCATGATTTTGTTCTATCAGGCTTTTTGAAAAATAAGTTTCATCCTCCCAATACTCTTCGTCAATATTATATTTTTCTTTTAATTCTTCTTTTAGCCAATCAATAATGCGTAAATCCTTTTCAGAATTAAGAATGCTAAACAGGATAGGTAAATCGAGTTTGTATTCCTCAGGAAGTCTCATTTGCTTTTTGGAACTGACATAGCCAGATATTTTATATTTTCCTAATTCATAAATAATATTGATCCCTCTACTCAACATTTCTTTTTTATCTCTTTTGAATGTTATGTTGGCAATTTCGATGTCTTTATAATCTTTAAAATACGTAAGAATCTCCTTCAGGGAAGATGGTTTTGACGATAAAAGTTTTATCAGGATTGTTATGCGTCGCTCTTGTTTTTCACTCATTTTGTATTTATTTTCTATATAAAAACAAAGGTAATTAGAACTGGATCATTTTAATGATACAGTTGGTAATTAATTTTGCAGTGTTAAGAAGAAATTTTTTCGCATTTAGTTATGCTATCTGCGTTTTTTTGTAATTATTTTAATAAGTTTTCAATAAAAATTCGGGTCTATTGTTGTTTTTATTTAAATATAAATCAAAAAATTGAGCTATTGGCATTGTTATTATTGATTTTTAATCAATTTAAGGCCATTTGACACTTGACAAAACGCATCTAGTATAAACTGTTAGGTAATTCATCAATTTTATTTTGAGTGCTAAATTACAAGCAAATAATAAAATTTATTAGAAGTATAACTTTAATAAAGGTTACTTATTTTTTAATACAGAAGATTTAATTTTTTTAAACCATCTAAACCAATATAAAATGCAAAACAAACATCAAGTTCACAATTTAATTATTTTAGACGAGAGCGGCTCGATGGACTCTATTAAATCATTAATTATTAGTGGTTTTAATGAATTAGTTCAATCTGTAAAAGGAATTGAAGAGCAGTTTCCAGACCAAAAGCATTTAATATCGATGGTATCCTTTAATGATTTCAACAATAAAATTCTTCATTTTGCCGACCCGGTTAATAAATTGAATGTCATTAATGACAGTACTTATAATCCTGCTTCTATGACTCCATTGTATGATGCCATGGGATTTAGTATTTCAAAATTAAAACAGCATTTGGAAGGTAAAGATAATTATAGCGTCTTGGTCACTATTCTTACCGATGGGGAAGAAAATGCATCCAAAGAGTATACTGGATTGACGATTAAGAATCTAGTGGATGAATTAAAACAACAAAAATGGACTTTCACTTATATTGGTACCGACCATGATGTTGAAATAATGGCTGCCACTATGAATATTCATAACACAATGTCTTTTGATAAAAATGTTGCAGGAATCAAAAGAATGTTTATCAAAGAGTCTAAATCAAGAGTGAAATACAGTTTAGACATCAGTAATGAGGAAAGTACCAATGATGATTTTTATGCTACATTCGATGAAAATGAGTTGAAAAAGTAGGGGTTTATTGAATAAAATTAATCTTGTATTTAAACGTTTAATTAGAAACATATGAGCAAATATCTAAGTCCTAATATTAAAAGGAGTAAAACCTTAAAGGAATTTCTAGACCTAGAACTCTCTGAATTACTTCCAGATCAAGACACAATGATTAAAAACCACCTTAATTTAGTTGCCTATCTTGAAATGGAATCTCCTTTATTCGTATTAAGAAAATTTAAGCACCATAGTAACAGGGGAAGTGTCTATTCTTTTGAAAACCATTTATTTACCGTTTCGGATAATGAACCTGCTCTGTGGGTTTTTATGGAGTCCTATTATCAATCCAATTTAGATTTTCTAAATCTGATTCAAAATCAAAGATTTCCTATTGCTTTTGCTATAAAAAAAGAAGAAAAGCAAGGGAATGTTTGAGAAACCAAAGGAAGAAAGCATAAAGATTTTTCAGCTAACGGTTGGAAACATTGCCATATTTTTCAGTGTTCTCCTCTAGGAGAGTCAATAGATCATAAAAATGATTTAAAAAGGAGAAGCCTCCGCTTGTTAAGTCCTTTAAATCATTTTCCTTTTTTCTCGCCGAGAAAGTATGCAATGCCTTTTGATTATGGGGAAAACAAAGAGTGTATAGAATATGTAATATGATGGCTTTACAATCATTTTTACACTGATGCAAATAAAACCTATTTCAAAGCCTTTGTTGAAGGCCAGAATTTTATTATACCAATTGAAGAACCAAAAGACATTAAAATTGATTATTCAATAAAAAATAATCATCATTCTAAAACTAAGAAAGCAGTAAAAATTATTTCTAATCCAAAAAACACAAATAAAGTAACTCTAACTGCATCAAAAACTAATAATATGGAAGGTCAAAAAGAAACTACTTGTTTTAAAATATCTCAAAATTGGTATGGTCAGGGTATTTTAATTACTGTAAGATTCAGTAATGGTAGAATATATCAATACAATCATGACTATGTGCATGATAATATAATTTTACACATTGGACAATTAGCAAGTTGGGAAAAATATGGCTATAATTCGAATTCAAATAATATTCCTAATATCGCTAAACCATTTGTAAATGAAATTATTAAATAAATTTTAATTTTAAAATTATGCAGCCAATAATAGGAAATCACATAGATAAGATGGAGAGGCAATTTCCATTAACATTAAAATTTCAACTCATAACTTTGTTAAAACAATGGTTATTTACAACATCAGGAAATACAATAGGAGATTTGAAAGGTAAAAGTAGTAACCCTCAGGCTCTGCTATGGATTAAGATAAATAATTACTTATATAGAATCAATGCTGATACTAAGAGAGAAGGTGTTATCGCATTTTTAAAAAATGAATCAAAAAAAAAACTCTTGGGTAATAATCCCAACAGAAAAGTCAGGGGAACTTACAAAAGTGACTAACGATATTAATCATAATTCGATACCGGGTTTATATATGTATAAGTCAATATAATTTATGTTTTAATTATAGATAACTTCTTGTAAAATATAAATCTACTTAAGAATACAATTTTATTGATTGACACAATTAAGTTCAATAAACACCTTATAAATATCATTTTATGAATTGAAAATTACTTATTAAATTGAGTTTATTTATTCGACAAAACAGTTGCAAATGTTTTATGATTATAAAAAAAGCGAACCTTTTTATTTACTAACTAATTTTTAATTATGAAGAACTCCACCAAAATTATTTTCGTAGTCAGTGTTTTAGTCATTGTACTCCTCAGTATTCAGAATTACTCTTGCAATAGACAAAAAGCAGCTCCAAAGCCCCTAGTTGTTGGTAATAACCACGTAATGAACCATCCACCACTTCCGGGGCTAGATATATCGTATCAGAAATTTGAAATTGATCCAACGAAACCTAATATTTTGTATGCTACTCATGGTGCAAAAATCAGCATACCTTCCAATGCCTTTTTCGATAAAGTGGGCAATGTTATCATAGACAAGGTAGAAATTTCTTTTAGGGAGTTTTATAACCCATTGGATTTTTATTTGGCTGGAATACCGATGAATTATAATGATAAGGGAATAGAAAAAGTATACGAATCTGGAGGAATGGTTGAGATAAATGCTATGTCAAACAATAACGAATTATTCGTAAATCCTGAAAATAAAATCAAAGTTGATTTGTTTAGTTGGACAAAATCAACAGATTTTAATTTATATGATTTGGATAAAAGCGCGGGGGAATGGGTTGAGAGAGGAAAAGATGCTATAAGTACTTCAATCGAAGATGAGGAGTTGAACGCATTAGCCCCAATCCCGCCATTACCCAAAGTAGCCACTGTAGTGGCTTTTAAAATAGCAGATAATACCAAATTATTCCCTGAAATTGAAGGGTTTAAAAATGTATTATTTGAACCCGTTGATGTTTCTAAATGCACTATTTCGGACGCTCAAGAAATGAGGGTTAAACCTCTTAAAAATGGAGTTTATGAAGTAATCTCTATTGTTAAAATAGGCAAATTAATAAAGGTAAATAAGTGTAATTGTTATTTGGCTTTTGAAGCTGGAATAGAATACAACGAAGCTTTGACGCAATATCAAATAAAATACAGGGATTTATTAAAACAAAGAGATTTAGTTAAAAAGCCCTGGACTGATTATTATGCTATTATTAATAAATATCGAATTCTGGATGTTAAGAAGCTGAATGGTCAGGAAAAAATTATCAGAACATTAGAAATCAATAATTTTGGATTTGTTAATTGTGATTATCCTACCAGTATTCCAACATTTGGAGAAATAAACCCTTTGTTTGTTGATGTAAATGGAGTGTCTATAGCGCTGAATAATGTTGTTTTAGTTGAAAAAAACACCAATACCTTGTTTAGATACCCAACAACAATAAAATACAACCCAAAAAACGATAATGTGCTATGGGGTTTGACTAAAGACAATAAACTTGCCTATTTTAAACAAGCTGATTTTGATCTTTTGACTAAAACGACTGCAAAACAAAACGTTCCAATGCACATCTATAAACAGGAATTGAAAACGTATGAAGAGATAATGAAGGTTTTATTTTAAAGATTACCAGTTTAAAGCAAAATACACAGAACCGTTGTTGTAGTAATCCTACCTAATTATATTTTATTTTTTAACCTTAAATTCTTAATTATGAGAAAATTAATTTTCACCTCCATAATACTTCTTAGTTTTATTTCCGATGCACAAATTCACAATGTTTCAGGGAATATTAAGGCAAAATCATCTTTTGAATTTACAAATGATGATTATATAGGCTATTGGTATAGCAAGGATTCAACACATCTTGTGTTTTGGAAAGACTGTAATAATGAAATGCAGTTGGTTGAATTTAGTGATAACTCTGGAACTCCATTGGAGCTTATTTCGGCCAATTTTAATAAAACTAATTTATATGTAAAATCAAACTTCAGGGAAAATAATTGGGTCACGGAATCCGAATATACATTTGTTGATAGTTACACTTTGAAATGCACTATGACTGGTGCTGGAAATTCAACGATAATTTATAAAAGGGTTAAATAATTTATTGTTATAAATCAAAAAAGTAATTTTATAATGATGTGTTGGGGCTGTTTCAATCAACATTTCTAACATATTTAACTTATCTGCAACTATGAAAAGCATATTTTTAATTCTAATCCTTTTTTTTAATATTTCAGGAAAAGCACAAACCGAAAAAGTATATTATAATTCCAATTGGGATTTGACAAATAGTAATGATTATGAATACTATTTAGAAATTGATAAGTCTAATAATAAAAATGAATTCAAAACCTTTTATAAGTCTGGGGAAGTAAAATCAACGTTTTACTGCTCAGAAATTAATACTGAAGAAATATCAAAATCAAAGTTTTACTCGAAATACATTGAGTATGCTAAAGATGGAACCTCACTATGTGAAGGAGAATTTGAAAACGGAACCAAAATTGGTAAATGGCTTTATTATTATGATTCCAAAAAAATAAAATTTGAAATCAATTATTTCAATGATAAACAGAACGGAAACACTTCTACTTATTTTGAAAATGGAAACTTAAAATCAGTAGGGGATTATTCTGACGGAAACAAAACTGGTAAATGGGTTTACTATGATGACAATGCCAACAAAAGCTATGAAGAAACCTATAAAGAGGGCAAATTAAATGGGAATTATATTAGCTATTTTGACAATAAAAAAATATTTCAAAAAGGAATTTTTACTGATGGATTAAAAAAAAGCAATTTGCTTACTAATTATAATGATGGAGGCATTAAAACAATTGTTGAATACAATAAAGACAATCGAAATCCAATTTGTCATGAATGTAACGAGTGTAAAAACTGCAAAATTGTCCTCACTAATTTTATAGAAATTGATTATTTGACTAATAAAGTTTTTACTTATGGACGCAATTATTTTCCCAATGTGTTGACTTCTTATCAGGAAATGGATATAGTTTCGGGAGTCTATGCAATTGAGAATGAGAAATTTTTTCACACAGGCCTAATAAGTGACTTCAAAGGTAAATTAATATCTACATCCGTTTTTGTTAGTCCTTTATTTGACGCCATATATATATCTGGTATTTTAGTGTTAATATTGGTTTTGATTTTATTAGTCTATCTCTATAGAAATAAACTAAAAGAAACGATTATACCTTTCAAAGGAATTATTTACAATCAGAAAAAAAACATGTTTTTTTATAAAAGAAAGCCAATACTATTATTTGATGACCAAGAAAAAAAGTTGTTAATCTATCTTTTGGAACATTTAAATCAATATCTCTCTTTAAACGAATTGAACCAATTATTTGAAAACAAGCCCGAGACTGGAACTTATGCGGCCACCATAAAAAGGAGGGAACTAATTATAAATAGTTTTCTTTTCAAAGTGTCGAAGCTAACTGGAATTGATGAAAATGAATTATTAATTGAAAGAAAAAATGCAACTGACAAACGAATTAAAGACATTTGGTTATTACCAAATTTACTGGAGATAAAGTAGAAAATTACTAGCTCAAAAAATATACTTTAGCACCTTTGCAAATAAGACTACATGATGATGGCTAAATTTGATACAGAAGATTATGGATCTGCTATAGCTGATTTTGATAAAGCTATAATTTTGAATCCAAACGATAGTGATTCTTATAGTCTTAGGGGGAATACTAAGCTTCTAATTGTACAAACTCAAAGTGCTTGTTTAGACTGGCATAAAGCAGAGGAATTGTTAGATAAAGAAGCCTCATCCTCATTACAAAATATTGTAAGTGACACGGAGCTATAGTTAAATGTGAAAATTCGTTATATTTATAAAATATATGTGAACATTTACAAAGCTAATACGAGAGTTATTTGATAATAAGTAATAAACACAAAGACAAGTAAACATGACGAAAGATATAGCTATAAAACAAATAAATAATAAGCTAAATTTAAATTTAAACTCCACTAATACTAATTGGTCAAACATCAATTCAAATGGAATTTGGTCTATGGAACCAAATTGTGCTAGAAAAAAACATAAATTGTACTTACTACTAAACAATAATCGCTCAAAAAAAATACATGTGTTTGAAATTCCAGCGAATCATGCTGTTTATGACAAATTTTATATTAGAAATGATAGAAACGTTTATAGATTATTGTTTAACGTGGGAGATAATGATTTTATTGAAACCTTAAATCATATAAACTTAACAAATTTCTATAAGGGACTTATAGATTATTTATAAAATTGAAATCATTTACAATCATACTATGGAGAAAAATAAATTAATATATTAAATAAATTAACTTAAAAACAGGAAAAATGAATATTAAAGAATTAGGTAGTAAATTATAAGAAATGTACACTAATACCCCAAAAGGTGAAGCAGTAGCAATGATTCATTTATTTGGAATATAATACGCAAAAGAAATTAACAATAGTGAATATTCAAAAAAAGATATTGAAAAAACTTCGGGTATTTCAGAATCCTATCTTACAGAATTAACTAAAGGAGTAAAACTGGCTGAATATGTTACTCCAAAAATTAATAAGTAGTAAAAAAGGTCTGATGCACTAGTGCATTTATAAATAAATGACAAGGGGGGACATATAATATTACAAAGAAAAAGCATATTAGATGGGCAATAAAGCATTAAGCAAAATAAAAAAGGTATTAAACCAACGAGATTATGGTCAAATTGATATAGGTATAGAACTGATTCGCTCATTAGACCAGCCTGATTTATTTGAAGACCTTTTAGAAGGATGTAAAATCAATGAAAATGGAGAAATTATTAAAAACAAGTTTTTTTCTGGAACTAAACCTACACAGCCCTATCTAGACTATAGCATTTTAACACTTATTAATTTTGCACCGGATAAAGCTAATTTAGACGTTAGTCTAATTGTAAAAAACATTAAGAAATTAAAATTAGATCACTTTGATAATTTAAATTCATTAACAAACTTTATAAATTTAACCGAATTAAAACATGGTGATTTCTACAAAAATAGATATTATAGACATGCCATAACTAATCTAGAAGGACTAATTAACTGTACTAATTTAACAGTTTTAGAGTTTGATACCAGTCTTGGCATGAGAAACCTCACTAATCTTGATGGGTTAATCAATTGTTCAAAACTTACTAAATTGAATGTTCAATATTGTGATGAACTCACCAATTTGGATGGTATAGCAAACTGTTTAAATCTTACCAA
>NZ_JBGQOE010000043.1:0-15184 GCF_052113685.1 Flavobacterium sp. W22_SRS_FP1 | reverse complement strand
GACTTTAATGTCCTTTCTTTTGAAAAAATTATCCTATCCCTTTTCCTGAGAGTTGCATTAACTAATTGAATCTAGTGGATGTATGAATCGTTTTTTTGATTTTTAGTAAAACTTTCGGATAGCTGTGAATAAACCAACATTATTTAATCAACTCAAAACCGACATCCTCATCTACACTAGAAACAGTTCCTACAAAAACTCGCAATAAATCTGTTTTCAGTTAACTCCGTTGTAGTACGAATTATTCAATATAAAGTATAAAAAAAGCTTCTCTGTCGAGAAGCTCTATGTCACAAATCTATTTTATTTATTATGATAAAAGTTCATAAACCTGGTTTGCGATCTCATACTCTTCATTGGTGGGTACTACCAATATTTTTGTTTTGGCATCTTTCGTATTGATTTCCCTTATTTCTTTGGAACGAATTTCATTTTTAGCATCATCTAACTTAATTCCAAAATAATCCATATCAGTACATACCAGTTTCCTGATATAAGAAGAATTTTCACCAATTCCTGCTGTAAAAACAATTGCGTCCAAGCCATTCAAAACAGCTGCATAAGATCCTATATACTTCTTTATTCGATAGGCATTCATATCTAAAGCCAATTGGCATTCAGCATTTCCCTTCTCCGCATTTGCCTCTATATCCCTTAAATCACTAAATCCTGTAAGCCCAAGCATTCCACTTTCTTTAAGCAATAAATTATTTACCGCGTCTAAAGTATAACCCAAAGTGTTGACCATATAAAACACTAACGAATGATCTATATCTCCACTTCTCGTTCCCATAATCAATCCATTAGAAGGAGCAAAACCAAGACTATGATCAATACTTTTGCCATCTTTAATGGCGGTCATACTACAACCATTGCCCAAATGAATTGATATTATCTTAGAACTATTTTCCAAACAATCCATTGCTTTTTCGGAAACATACTTATGACTCGTACCGTGAAAGCCATAAACCCTAATTTTATTTTCAACCAATAATTTATTGGGGATTGCATACTTATGAGCGACAACCGGAATAGTTTGATGAAAAGCGGTATCAAAAACAGCAATTTGTATTGCATTTGTAAAAATGGCTTCGGCTACAATTATCCCTTCGAGATTGGCGGGGTTATGTAAAGGTGCTAAAGCAAAAAGTGCTTTTATCTTTTCTTTTACCTCGGGACTTATTATAACCGTATTAGTAAAATCCGCTCCACCGTGAACTACTCGATGCCCAACTGCGTCGATCTCTTTTGTACTTTTGATTACCCCCTTTTTTTCGTCCATCAACAATTGGGCAATCTTTTCTAAACCAATTTTATGCGTGGCAATAGGCAAAACCTCTTCCAGCTTTGCGTTCTGTGTTTCATAACTAAGGTTCGAAGTTTCCAATCCTATTCTGTCGATCATACCAGAGCAAATAACTTGACTGCTTGGCATATCAATTAATTGGTATTTTATAGAAGAACTCCCCGAATTTATAATTACTATTTTCATTATTATATATTTTTTCTCTACCCTGCCCTATCTAAAAAAGAGAGTGACTGAACTAAATAACTTTGTATTTATTACTGTTTTTTTTTTTTAAACTTGAAACTTACTACAATCCCTGCGCCTGTATTGCAGTAATCACGACTGTGTTTATTATATCATCTACGGTGCAGCCTCGACTTAAATCATTTACAGGTTTGTTTAATCCCTGCAACATTGGACCTATTGCTAATGCTCCAGTTTCTCGTTGAACGGCTTTATAGGTATTGTTTCCCGTGTTTAAATCAGGGAAAATGAGTACGCTGGCTTGCCCCGCCACTTCGGAATTTGGCATTTTGCTTTTCCCAATTTCCATATCCACGGCAGCATCATATTGAATGGGACCTTCGATTTTAAGATCCGGACGTTTTTTGCGAACTATTTCTGTCGCCGTCCTTACTTTTTCTACCTCGTCTCCTTTGCCAGAATCACCTGAAGAGTAAGAGAGCATAGCAATTTTTGGCTCTATACCGAAAGCCAAACTCGAATCGGCTGAAGAAATGGCAATCTCTGCCAATTGTTCCGCTGTCGGATTAGGATTGATGGCACAATCACCAAAAATAGAAACCCGATCTTCTAGACACATAAAAAATATCGAAGAAACGATACAGCTATCAGGTTTAGTTTTGATGAATTGCAAAGCTGGCAAGATCGTATGCTGGGTTGTGTGTGCAGCCCCAGAAACCATTCCGTCTGCATCTCCCTTGTAAACCATCATTGTTCCAAAATAGGACACGTCTTCCATCAAATCTTTAGCCATTCCCAATGTCACGTTTTTAGCTTTTCGCAACTCGTAATAGGTGTTTACATAATCCTCATAGTACTCTGATTCAATTGGATTGATAATTTTTATTTTCGAAAAGTCAAAAGGTATTCCCAATTCTGCCACTTTATTTTCAATTTGTTTTTTGTTGCCAATAATTGAAATGTCGACCACATCCATCGTTAATAAACGAGAACTTGCCATTAGAATTCTATCGTCATTGCCTTCAGGTAAAACAATATGTTTTCTATGTTTTCTAGCTCTTTTTACTAAATTGTATTGAAACATTTTTGGTGTCATTCCTTCTGCTTCAAAAGCGCTTAGCTTTTCAGACAAACTGTCCAAATCTATATACTTCTCAAAAGTGTTTATAGAGGTTTCAATTTTTTGGGAATTATTAGCATATATCTTAGACTTGATATCTCCTATTCTATTAGTGATACTATAGGTTCCACCTTCAACTGAGATAATAGGTACAATGCTGGTCAAACCTTCAATTAACTTAAGAATACTGTCATCAGGCACTATATTCCCTGTCAATACTATTCCTGAGATTGTAGGATAATTGGCAGATTCATTAGCCTGTAAAGCACCTAAAATGATATCAGCCCTATCACCGGGAGTGATTACAAGAGCCTTTTCTTTTAAATGCAACAAATAGTTACGCAATTGCATAGCTCCTACACTGAAACTACCAATTTCATTATTTAAAAATTCGGCACCAAACAATACTTTAGCACGAAGCTCCTCTACAATTTCTTTAATTGTGGGGTTGTTTAAACTGGATATAATAGGGATAGCATTGACTAAAACATCCGCAGGCAAGCTAGATTTAAGACCTTCTGTTACCAATTTTATGTTTTCGAGTTGCACTTTATTTGCAATTACAGCTAACACTTCAACGTCCTTCACCTTAAATGAGTCGTAGGCCAAATATAGACTGTCGATCAGTTCATCTAAGGTTTTCCCTACTCCTGAACCAACGATTATAGTTGGTATTCCCAAGTTTTTTGCGATCAACACATTCATGTCCAATTCAATCACCGTCCCTTCTCCGCTAAAACTGGTTCCTTCGACCAAAACGAAATCGAACTGCTCCTCTAATTTTTTATATTTATCAATAATTAGATCTAATACTTCCCCAATCTTCCCTTTATTTTTCTTCTTGATAAGTTTACTTTTTGTAATGGCAAAGGCATCCTCAAAAGCAATATTCAGACTAAAGTGATTAATCACCGTTTCGATATGATTGTCAAGTTTACCATCCTCGAAATCTTCGATTATGGGCCTAAAATAACCCACTTTAGCAGTTTTTCCGATTAGCATACTCATTAAACCAAGCGTTATTATAGATTTCCCGCTGTTATGCTCACTTGTTGCTATATATATTGCCTTGTTCATTCTCTTTATTTCTATTGTTAATCCAAATTATATTGCTGAGGCTATCTTTTAAATATGGTGATTCGATGGCCTTTACTACTTCAAACTTCTTTTTAAAACCAATCTCTCTTTTTAAAATACACAATCATTCCCATTACGATTAAAAACATAACAGCAATAACTACGAAATACCCGTTTCTGAACTGCAGTTCAGGCATATGTTCGAAATTCATTCCATAAATTCCTGCGATAAAAGTTAAAGGAATGAATATCGCCGAAACAATCGTCAGGGTCTTCATAATTTCATTCATTTTATGCGTTTGTGACGAAAAAAAGAAATTAGAGGCACTCTCAAGCATTCCCATGTCTGAATCTATTTGCTCTAATAATTCCAAACTTTTTTGATGCAACCGAGAAAAATAGTTGAACGTTTCCTGCTCAATCACTGTAAATTCTCCGTCTTCTTTCAACATTTTAATCGCATACAAAGAATCACGGAGTGGAATTATTGAACGTTTTAAGAAATTAAAATTATCTCTGTGTTTCTCAATTCGCACCAATAGTGATGGGTCAGCACTATTCTTGGATAAATTAATTAATTCCTCCACCTTATCTTCTTCATTTTCAATGGTCACGTAGAAATTTTCGATAATTGCATCTAGCAAAAGATAGAGTAAAAAATCTACTTTTTTTGACCTAATGGTTCCTACATGATTTCGAATACGCTCTCTGATGTGAATAAAAAAATCACTTCTTTTTTCTTGAAAAGAAATCAAAACACCTTCTTTTATTAAGAAGCTAATCTGCTCAACGCTTATGTTGTCGGAATGTTCTGCGGGTAGCATCGACTTTATATTAAAAAACAAAGTATCAGATAGTTCTTCAAGCTTTGTCCTCCTACCAGTATTTAAGATGTCAGAAAGTAGAAAGTTGTCTATTTTGAAAAACACACCTATGGATTCAATAATTTCAATTTCGTTTAAGCCATGCAAATTGAGCCAATTATTTTGATCCGAAATAATACATTTTTCAAAGTCTAAGACATCCAGGTCTTCATACTCGGTCATTTTCAAATCGTCGTACACAAACAATTGCATTTCTGACTCAAATTTTTTGTGACGCCCCGTATACTCTAGTTGACTGGACTGTCCTTTGTGGCTTTTTTTAAATTTAATTTTTCTCATGCAGTACTATATGTATGGTAATATTACGAAAAAAAAAATCTCATTACTACCCCATTAGGCACCAGAAACGAAAAAAAAATTAATTCAATCTTTTTGAAACAAATATACAATGAAATAAACTATTCTTTGACGGAACAAAATGTATTACTTCATCTAAAAGTAGAACATTCCCAAATATTAATTATTAGATTTTTCTTACGCTAATATTTTTTTTTGGAAAAAAAAATCAATAAATTTGGATATGTTTCTCGAAAGAAACACACTTATCTAGAAAACCTAACCCTTAAACTATCTAAAATATTTATCTAAATGCTAAGAAAAAAACTAACCTTAATTATTATCTATTCACTATTTTTTTCCCTTCAGGGAACGTTTGCACAAAATAAGAAAAAGAAAAAGGGAGATAAAAATCCCATTACAGCAGTTAAAGAAAAACCAGCTGATGTTAAAAAAGAACCTAAACCTTACAAAAAAGTAGTTGATAGTAGCGCAGTTACTCAAAAAGGCTTAATTGATGTTCATAAAATAGACAACAAATACCTTTTTGAAATTCCAGATTCCCTTTTGGGAAGCGAAATGATGACCATAACCCGATATTCTAAAACTCCAGCCGGAGGAGGAATTTTTGGTGGAGAAGAAATCAACAGACAGGTCGTGCGATGGGAAAAAGGGCTCAACGACAATATACTCCTTAGATCAATAACTTATGTTATCATGTCTCCAGATGACGACAAACCAATGGCTCAAGCAGTTAAAAACTCAAATTCAGATCCAATCATTGGTAATTACGATGTTTTAGCATACAAAAAAGATGAACAAGGAAAAATAACTGGTTATGTCCTGGATCTATCGACAACATTCGATGCTGATGTTCAAACTTTTTCACTAGATCCAATCAAGAAGCAGTTATTGAATATTGATAAATTTCAAAAAGACAAATCTTTTATCTCAAAAATAAGTAGTTTCCCTATTAACACTGAAATTAGAAGTGTAAAAACTTTTACCACCACACCTCCAAAAATTAATACTACACCAACAAAAAAAATTGGTGTTGATTTACCATCAGCATTGGATGCTGGAGTAGTTACTTTAGAGATCAATACTTCTATGATTTTATTACCAAAGACACCTATGCGTAAAAGAGAATTTGATGCTCGTGTTGGTTATTTTGCAAATAAATACGATGTTTTTGAGGAAGAGTCACAGAAATCAGAAACAAAAGTATTCGCGGTAAGATGGCGTTTAGAACCTAAGTCAGCTGAAGATGCACAAAAACAAAAACTGGGCGAATTAATTGAACCATTAAAGCCACTTGTCTATTACATTGATCCAGCTACGCCAGAAAAATGGAAAAAATTCATCAAACAAGGCATTGACGATTGGCAAATAGCCTTTGAAAATGCCGGTTGGAAAAATGCTATTCGAGGCGAATATTGGCCTGAGAACGATCCCGCAATGAGTTTAGAAGACGCTCGCTTTTCAGTGTTAAGATATTTCGCTGCCGATATCCAAAATGCTTATGGACCTAACGTTCATGATCCACGCAGTGGGGAGATCCTAGAAAGTCACATTGGTTGGTATCACAATATCATGAGTCTATTAAGAAATTGGTATATGATCCAGACAGCTGCTGTAGATCCAGCTGCACGATCTAAAAAATTTGATGATAAATTAATGGGGGAATTGATTCGTTTTGTTTCTTCCCATGAGGTAGGTCACACATTAGGATTACGTCATAATATGGGAGCCAGTTCAGCTACTCCTGTTGAAAAACTTAGAGATAAGGAATACCAAGAAAAAAACGGGCACACTTCATCTATTATGGACTACGCTCGTTTTAATTATGTAGCTCAACCAGAAGATAGTGTTACGAGTTTGTTTCCAAGAATTGGAGACTACGACAAATGGGCTATTAAATGGGGATACACCTACTTTGAAGACACAAAGACTGAGGCAGAAGAAAAAGCATTTTTAAATGAAATGACTAAAGAGGCTTACGAGAACCGTCGCTTGTGGTTTGGTTCAGAAACTAGTCCTTATGATCCAAGGTATCAAACCGAAGATATTGGAGACAACGCCATGAGAGCGTCTGAATACGGGATTAAAAATCTAAAACGAATTTTACCTAACTTAATAGAATGGTCGAAAGAAGATGGTGAGAGTTATGCTGAGTTAAATGAGCTTTATGGAGCACTAACGGGACAGTTCCGAAGATATATGGGGCATGTTACTAAAAATGTGGGAGGAATATATGATAGTCCCAAAACATATGACATGACTGGTAATCAATTTGAAGTAGTTCCAAAAAGCATTCAAAAAGATGCAGTAGCATTCTTGAACACTCAGTTATTCTCCACTCCGAAATGGTTATTAAATCAAGATATACTCGCAAAAATCAACCCAGAAAATGGCGTTGAAGCAATAAAAGAAATGCAAGATGGCACCTTAAACAGCTTATTGGCCGGAGATAGAATGGTTCGACTTTTGGAAACCTCTTCAGCAAGTATAGATAACTATTCTGTTAATGAATTAATAAATGATTTGAACAAAGGGATCTTTTCAGAACTTAATAACAAAAACTCAATTGACATCTACAGAAGAAACATCCAAAAACTGTATGTTGACAAGATGATTGAATTACTAAAACCAGGTACAGCAAACGTCAGATCCGTTCCAGTAGGAGTTACTTACGGATTCAAAACAAGAAATGTCAATCTAGCTCAAACAGATTTACCTTCTATTGCCCGAGGACAGCTCATCAAATTAAAAAACGAACTTAAATCAGCGACACCAAGAATGACAGACAAAATGAGTGAGTATCATGTTCTCGACTTAGTTTCTAGAATTGGAGAAGCACTCGATCCTAAATAATTCTTTAGAAAAGGAAGGCTTTCAAAGACTCCGGCCCTTTTTGTGATTTATTTAGTGTTTTACTCTAAAAAAATGTTACGTTACTTTTATAAGAAACCCGATCTTTTTCTAAAACGGATCGGGTTTTTATTTGGCAAGCTACCACCGCAAAGCAAATCATTGCTATTTTAGTTTTGAAAATTAGTTAAAACAAGATTTGCAATTATGTAAAATGATGTAGCAACTCAGTAAATTTGCTTTTATCAATTTGAAGTAGGTTTAGGTGCTAAAATATCTCTTTAAAAAGGAAAACGATTCTAACAGCATAATTTTTGTTTCTTTACGATGTGTATAATATTAATTCAACATAGTCAGCACTACAAAAGATAACATTCGAAAAATAACAAAACTGGAGGCGTTTTAGAAACAATTCAGGTTTTACTTTATAACAAGACAAAAAAAGCCGAACTATTGCTAGCTCGGATTTAATGAACAAATAAAAATAGGTTTTTATTAGTTAGTTTGAGATTTTGAAGCAAGAGTGTAGATTACTAATCCAAACCCTATTTTGTTGATAGCATCAGCGATGTTGTAAACTGCATCAACGCTTCCTTTACCTACAAAACCAGTGTACCATCCATCAGTTCCTAACATGTATCCTAATGGGTAAATTGCCCATCCTACAAGTACAAACCAACATAGTATTTTGTGTGCAGCAAGTGTGTTTCCACCCGCAGCTTTGGCCAATTTAGCAGCCTCACCAATCCATATTTCATAAACAATTAAGAAATAAGCAACACCCGAAAAGAATCCCCAAAGAGCTGCGTTACTTGGATCAACGACCTCACCCCAATAGCCTGTAACTAACATGACAAGAGAGTAAATAATCATTTTCCATAATAAAGACTGTTTTGCGCCTGCTACTTTTAGTATAAGGTAAAACTCAAGACACATTAATGGCACCGTTAATACCCAGTCAACATAACGGAAAAAAGTAGGCGATTCACCGAAACTTGCCCAATAATCTCTCATGTAGAAATAATGTACTGCGGCAATAAAGGTAATTAAACCTGAAACCAACACTGAAGTACGCCATTTTTTGTCAAACTGGCTCAGCGATAAAAAGAAAAATGCAGATGCAGCCATCATAGCCATGCAACCTACGAAGAAAGTGAATCCTACATAGTCCGTAGGAGATAACTTTCCGACTAGTCCTGAAATAAACATTAAATTTGTCATAGTTAAAAAATTAGGTTATTTTTTTTGTTCAGGTAAATATATAAATTGTTCCACAAACAAAATGACTTTTGTTTATTATTTTTTATTTAATTTTGAGAAATAATTAAATTTCATGAAAAATTATACAAATATTGCAATTGTAGCAAGCTTTTTCGGCTTATGGATGGATTCTTATTTTTCTACTAAGCTCCAGATTATCTCTGGTTTTATATTTATTTTTACCTTTGGAATTTTACATGGAGCAAATGATTTACTTTTAATTAAAAATATAAAATCAAAACAAAACTCAAATTCAGCACTTAAAGTACTAATATACTATCTAGTAGTAGTTTTATCAGGAATACTTTTATTTTTCTTAGTTCCTGAAATCGCTCTTTCATTATTCATCATTGTAAGCGCCTATCATTTTGGGGAACAGCAATGGCAAAATTTAGAGCATGAATTTCCCAAAGTGGTTTTGGTCCTATTCCAGTTTTTCTATGGATTACTAATCTTATTATTGCTTTTTAATTCTCACACAGAACAAGTACAAGGCATTATATTTACTATCTCAAAAGTCAACATACCTACTACATATATTGAACTTTCATTAATAATTTCAGCCGCTATTTTTCTTGTTCTGAGTATTTATTTTTATTGGAAGTTAGACAGAATCAGAAAAAAACTTCTTACTGAGTTCTTTTATTTGGTTCTATTTACGGTTATTTTTCATTCTTCTAGTCTGATATGGGGCTTTGCTATTTATTTCGTCTTCTGGCATAGTATTCCCTCTATAATTGACCAAATAAAGTTTTTAAATGGATCATATTCCTTGAAATACTTTGTCGCCTACTGTCGCGACGCTGGAATTTATTGGTTCCTTTCAATAGTAGGAATAGCTCTTCTCTATTATGTATTTAGAGAACAGCAGATATTCAACGCTTTATTTTTCTCTTTTTTGGCTGCTATAACATTTCCTCACGCATTAGTCATTACAAAAATGCTTAGCGGTAAAAAAAACGCATACAAGAAATAGAGGCATAAAAAAAAACCGTTCACCAAAAAGGCGAACGGTTTACTTTGTATTAAGCAAAGAGACACGCGGGCATCTCTTTGCAGTAAGAAATAATTATTTTACTTCTTCGTAATCTACGTCTTGAACATCATCTCCTTCTGCTTCAGCTTCTGGCTGTGCAGCGCCTTGACCTTTTTCTCCTTCAGCGTACATTGCTTCAGTAGCAGTTTTCCAAGCAGCATTGATATTATCAAGTGCAGTTTGAATAGCTGGAATGTCTTGAGATTGGTGAGCCATTCTCAATTCAGTCAATGCATACTCAACAGCAACTTTGTTTTCATCAGACAATTTTGCTCCAAGATCTTTCAATTGAGTTTCAGTTTGGAAAATCATTCCGTCTGCTTCGTTCAATTTTTCAGCTCTTTCTCTTGCGATTTTGTCAGCATCTGCATTAGCTTCAGCGTCTTTTTTCATTCTTTCGATTTCCTCAGATGTTAAACCAGAAGAAGCTTCGATACGAATATCATGAGATTTTCCTGTTCCTTTGTCAGTTGCAGAAACTTTGATGATACCGTTAGCATCAATGTCAAAAGTTACTTCAATTTGTGGAACACCTCTTTGTGCTGGTGGTATACCATCTAAATGGAAACGACCGATTGTTTTGTTGTCAGCAGCCATTGCTCTAGCTCCTTGCAATACGTGAATTTCAACTGTTGGTTGAGAATCTGCAGCAGTAGAGAATACTTGTGACTTTTTAGTTGGAATAGTAGTATTCGACTCGATAAGAGTTGTCATAACACCACCCATAGTTTCGATACCTAGAGATAAAGGTGTAACGTCAAGTAACAATACATCTTTTACATCTCCAGAAAGAACTCCACCTTGAATAGCTGCTCCAATTGCAACAACCTCATCAGGGTTAACTCCTTTAGACGCTTTTTTACCAAAGAATTTTTCTACTTCGTCAGCGATTTTTGGCATACGAGTAGAACCCCCTACAAGGATTACTTCGTCAATATCAGAAACAGATAAACCTGCATCTTTCAACGCTTTAGCAACTGGTGCCATAGAACGTTTTACTAATGAGTCAGTTAATTGCTCAAATTTAGATCTAGATAATTTCTTAACTAAGTGTTTTGGTCCTGAAGCTGTTGCAGTTACGTAAGGTAAGTTGATTTCAGTTTCAGTAGAAGAAGACAATTCAATTTTTGCTTTTTCAGCAGCTTCTTTCAAACGCTGCAAAGACATTGGGTCTAAACGCAAGTCAATGCTTTCATCTTTCAAAAATTCTTCCGCTAACCAGTCAATAATTTCATGGTCAAAATCATCCCCACCTAAGTGAGTATCTCCGTTTGTAGACAAAACTTCAAAAACTCCGTCTCCTAATTCAAGAACAGAAATATCAAATGTACCTCCACCTAAATCATAAACAGCAATTTTTTGATCTTTACCTTTTTTATCAAGTCCGTAAGCAAGCGCTGCTGCTGTAGGCTCGTTGATAATACGCATTACTTTAAGACCTGCAATTTCACCAGCTTCTTTTGTAGCTTGACGTTGTGCATCATTAAAGTAAGCTGGAACAGTAATAACCGCTTCAGTAACAGTTTGACCTAAATAGTCTTCAGCTGTTTTTTTCATTTTTTGAAGTGTCATCGCTGACAATTCTTGTGCAGTGTATAAACGACCATCAATATCCACACGTGGAGTATTGTTGTCCCCTTTTACCACTTTGTAAGAAACTCTTTTTGATTCAGCCGTAACTTCAGCAAAAGAATGACCCATAAAACGTTTAATAGAAGCAATTGTTTTGGTAGGATTCGTTACCGCTTGTCTTTTTGCAGGATCTCCTACTTTAATTTCGCCACCTTCTACAAAAGCTATGATAGATGGTGTTGTTCTTTTTCCTTCTGAATTAGGAATAACAACTGCTTCATTACCTTCCATTACAGAAACACAAGAGTTTGTCGTACCTAAATCAATTCCGATTATTTTACCCATTTTTATTTATATTTAATTATAGTATATACTTATTTTAACAACTCAATGTCGTTTAGTCAATCTTTGTGCCAATGCAAAATGCCTCCATAAATTGTCAGTCTTTGTTAAAATTGTCGCAAAGCAATCTGACAAACTGACATTTTGGAGGTTTGTCACTGTTTTCAATAGTTGTGATCTAGAATAAGATTTACAGATCGGATAGAGGCTTTAGTTTAACAAGAACTCATTTCAGGAGCTTTTCCTGCTATCCGCTATATCTTTATGTTCCCTAAAGAAAGAACATAAAGGATGCCGCTACTATCAGGGCTAAGTCAATGCAGCTAATCCGAAACACGTACCAAAAGCCAATCGGTTTAGCTTCCTGAATTACGCTGGAAGAATTACTGTAATTTTAAGCAAACTAAATGGACAAAATTTATTTTTTCAGATAACCTATCTTTGCAAACCATTTCCACAAAATAATTAAAACAAAAAAACATGTTTACTCTAGAACAAATCAAACAAGCATACGATAAAGTACAAACAGAAACTGACTTTGCCATTTATATTCACGAATTAAAACAACTAGGAATAAAAGGATACAATACCTTCATCGCTGACGGTCGAGTAGTCTATTATGGTGATACAGATCATGAAGCAAGTACAGATAAAAAATTTGACCCATTATTCGTTGCGGCTTTCGCAAATAAAGAGCGCTTTATCGAGTGTCTTGTTATGCACGAAAGCGGTCAAACAGACTATTACACTTTTTGCCAACAGGCTGCACAATGCGGTATTGCCATGTCGCGTATTGATATCATAGAAATGACATGCACTTATTTTAGTAATGAAGGCGATGCGATTGTGATCGAAAAAATTCCAGTTTAATATTTTAGGAAATCTTATTTGCTCTTTTAAAACCGTTCTCCAATTAATGCAGTAGAAATTCGACACCAAAACTACTAGGTTATCATAAGAGTGCGCAAGACTTCAATAATACAATTTCCTTCGCTAAACTTAAAGCCTCTGCCTTTTACAAATTGTGTTGGAAACCTTAAGCAAATTGACAAACTCATTATAATAAAAAACAGAGTACGCAACACCTTGTTAAAATAACGTTAAAATAAAAATTAAACGCTCGTTTAAATTAAACAGTTATTTAATTTTGTTCCATAAATAAAAATATGTCATCTAGCAGTCCTTTTAACGACAAGCAAATCAAGATACTTGAAGTAGCAGAGACCTTATTTGCCGAAAAAGGTTTTGATGGCACCTCGATTCGAAACATCGCTCGAGAAGCTAAAATTAACATCGCAATGGTCTCTTATTATTTTGGGTCCAAAGAGCGTTTACTAGAGTCTCTTATTATTTTAAGGACTAAAGACTTAAAATTTCAAATCGAAAATTTATCAGTTGAAACTCTAGAACCCATAGAGAAAATAAACAAACTGATTGAAATTTATATTAATCGGATAAATTGTAATAAAGGAATATACAGAATATTACATTTTGAGTTTTCAGACGCAAAAAGAGACCTCGATTTTCAAGCGTTAAATGACCTGAGAGCCGGAAATTTAAAAGCATTAAAAACCATTATTGAAGAAGGACAAAACAAAGGTGTTTTTAGAAAAGACATTATTATTCCGCTGATTACGCCTACCATCTTGGGTACGTTTTTTCATTTCCATATGAACAAGTCCTACTTTAAAAATTTATTACAGCTTTCGACAGACGAATTATACAACAATTACGTAAAAACCAAGCTTACAAAACATATCCAACAAACAATAAAAGCACTTCTGATATATGAAAGTTAGTCAATTAATGCTCTTTGGGATTTTCTTTATTGGAATTTCATCCATAAAAGCGCAAGAAAAAAAGAGCGTTACGCTCGATGCCGCCATCCATTTGGCTTGGGAAAAAAGTAATGAAGTAAACTTGGCTAAGACCAAAGTGCTCACAAAAAAATACGAATTGCAATCCGTAAAAAACAGCAGATACCCTGACTTGAAAGTCTCAGGACAGTATCAACGTTTAGCAAATGCTTCTATAAATTTAAAATTAAACAAAGCTTCGAACTCTGATCCGCTTCCTGTAGTAGATCAATTAATGATTGGACAGCTTAATGCAAGTCTTCCTGTATTTCCCGGTTTTAAAACACAGAACAGTATAAAAGCATATAACAATATGTATCAAGCTGAAGCTGCTAGCGCTATGCAAACAAAAGAAGATGTTGCCATGCAAGTCATCAATTATTATGCAAGTTTATACAAAGCCCAAAAAACGGTAGAACTCTTAAAAGAAAATCAAAAGAGTGCACAACAACGCGTAGATGATTTTCTTGAATTGGAAAAAAACGGAATTATTCCTAGAAATGATTTGTTGAAGTCACAACTACAAGTTTCTAAAGTACAGCTATCGTTAGACAGAGCTATAAGCGACCTCAACATAGTAAACTTTGAACTCACCAGTCTTTTAAAAATGGATCCTACAACGAAATTACAAATAAGAGAAAGTGATTTTGCTAATTTTCAGATGGACAATATTCCCACTAATGACGAGCCAGCCTTAGTAAATCGAAAAGATTTAGAAGCAGTTCGATTACAGGAAAAAGCGAGTCTTGCCAATGTGCAGATTGCCAAAAGCGGTTACTACCCTACTATTTCAATCATAGCTGGGTATACCACATTAGATCTAAAAAATGTGATTACCGTTCAAAATGCAATGAATATTGGCCTTGGCGTATCCTATGATTTAAGTGGTATTCTTAAAAATGGTATGAATGTGAAAATCGCCGAAGCAAAGCTTTGGAAATACAAAGCTCTGAAGAAATGCTCACCGATTACATCAAAATACAAGTTCAGAAAGCCATCGAAGATTATGATTTAGCACTAAAACAAGATTTAGTTTACAATCAAGCTGTTGAACAAGCATCAGAAAATTACCGAATAATTAGAGAGAAATATGAAAATGGACTTTCTGATACCAATGATTTATTGGAAGCCGATGTGGAACAATTGGGCTCTAACATAAATAAAACATTGGCGAAAGCTAATGTTATTCAAAAATATTACGAGTTGCTTTCTGTAACTGGACAGCTAAACCAAACCTTCAACCTTTCAAAAATATAACTGACACCAAAATGACAAAGAAAAAGACAAATATAAAGTTTATCGTTATAATAGCTTCGTTGCTATTGGTCTAACCCCCTAATAATCGGACTTTAACATTTTAAGTTTTACAAACATACAAAATAAGTAAATATCTTTGCT
>NZ_JBGQOE010000042.1:0-15323 GCF_052113685.1 Flavobacterium sp. W22_SRS_FP1 | reverse complement strand
TAGAGGTTGTTACTGAAAGATCAGCTAATTTTCCTGTGCTAACATTTAAATCAGCAATCTTAGGTGTAGTTACTGCAAGATCAGCTAATTTTCCTGTGCTAACATTTGCATCAGCAATCTTAGATGTAGTTACTGCAAGATCAGCTAATTTTCCTGTGCTAACATTTGCATCAGCAATCTTAGAGGTTGTTACTGCAAGATCAGCTAATTTTCCTGTGCTAACATTTAAATCAGCAATCTTAGCTGTTGTTACGTTTGAATCTAATATTTTAACTGTAGTTACTGCATTATCAGCTAGTTTTTCTGTAGTAACATTTAAATTAGCAATCTTAGAAGTAATTACATTTGAATCTAATATTTTAACTGTAGTAACTGCATCATTTGCTAGTTTTCCTGTGGTAACATTTGAATCAGCAATCATTGTACTAACAATTTTGTCTGCCCCAATAGCCGAAACACCAGTATTGCTGAGTGTAACATCTCCTGAAACGGTTCTTTCTATGCTTGTATTTGCACCATCCCCGATATAAATTTTTCCATCAGCCAAAGTACTGATGTCTTGTATTGCTAATTTATTTAAATCCTCACTAGCTTTAGCTCTAATTGTTTCCGCGATAATTGCATCTGCATTTACTACTTCTGCAGCTTTTGCTCTTGCTACTTCAACTGTAATTGCATTAGCATTTGTCAATTCTGCTAATCTAGCGGCTGCAACTTCAGCACTTAAACCATCCCTTAAAACTGATTCTGCTAATCCTGCTCTTGCAGCTTCTGCCGTAATTGCACTAGTATTTGTAGACTCTGCTAATTTTGCTCTTGTAGATTCTACTGTAATCGCATTAGCATTTGTAGATTCTGCTGCTCTGGCTGTTACTGCTTCTGCAGCAATTAAGCCAGTGTTTACTGACTCCGCAGCTTTTGCTCTTGAGGTTTCTGCTGTAATTGCATTAGCATTTGTCAATTCTGCTAATCTAGCAGCTGCGACTTCAGTACTTAAAGCATCTCTTAAAACTAATTCTGCAGCTCTAGCCGTTGAAGCTTCAGCAGCTAAATTATCTGTTAAGACTAACTCTGCTGCTCTGGCTTTTGTAGCTTCTGCTACGATTGCCGTTGCGTTAGCAATTTCAGCCGTTGTTGCTCTTGAAACTTCTTGTGACAAGTCATTTGTTAAAACTAATTCTGCTGCTCTAGCAGTTGTAGCTTCAGCAGATAAATTATTTGTTAAGACTAACTCTGCTGCTCTAGCTTTTGTAGCTTCTGCTTCAATTGCAGTTGTATTAGCAATTTCAGCCGTTGTTGCTCTAGAAACTTCTTGTGACAAGTCATTTCTTAAAACTAATTCTGCTGCTCTAGCTTTAGATACTTCAGCAGCTAAATTATCTGTTAGGACTAACTCTGCTGCTCGAGCTGTTGTAGCTTCTGCTTCAATTGCCGTTGCGTTAGCAATTTCAGCCGTTGTTGCTCTTAAAACTTCTTGTGATAAGTTATTTGTTAAAACTAATTCTGCTGCTCTAGCCGTTGTAGCTTCAGTAGCTAAATTATTTCTTAAAACTAATTCTGCTGCTCTAGCCGTTGACGCTTCAGTCGTTATCGCATTTGAGTTCACATTCAAAGCAGCTTGTGCAGCGATACTTATAGGCTTATTTAGGTCAGATGTATTATCAACATTCTCAAGACCTAAATTTGTTTTAGCACCAACAACTGTTACTGCATTGGTACCCCCATTTTCAATAGGAACAACACCTGTTACATTTTCAGCAGAATTTGCTGTAAAGGAATAAGGAACAGAAGTAAATTCTTGATTACTGATCTCTGTAAATGATGAACAGCTACCGCTAGTGCTTATAGACACTACTAAATTTTTCTTATATGGTCCCCAATATATATCCAAGAACGAGGAAGCATATCCTGCGTTCTGCTTACCAGATCCTATGATTAAATTAACCATCCCATAATCATCGGTTTTAGTTTGGATAATCTCTTGGTATTCTACCTTCGAAAACTCATCTACAAAACCAAAAAGCATACAAACATCAGTATTCACTAAAGGAATGCTAGTATTATTTTTTCCCGGTAACATTTCTCCATCTGGATTAAGTATGACAGCTTGATACGTAATTCCATTCGTTTGAGCTTGAGAAAAACTTACGGTGGAAATAAGCAGTACAATAAATAGTATAATTCTTTTCATAATTAATTGATGTTAAAATGAAGTCCAAATTGAACTTGATTGGTATTGAATGATAACTTTTCTTCTGACTTATTTGAGAAATTAAAACTTTGACAAAAATTGTAACCTACACTTGTTGAAACACGTGATGTTACATAATATTTAATTTTCATTCCGACATTCGATCCAACGAAAACCCCTGAAAATTCTTTTTCTTGTAATAAGTCATAATAGATACCGTCTATTTGCTGCTTACCATGAACTATAGTAGCCACTTTAGCTCCTGCGTTTAATAAAACATCAAAACGTCTTAAAGAAAGTGCCCTGTAACCACTAACATCTGATTGTATATTGACTGGCTTATCTTTTCCAGTTTGGTCTGCAGCAGCCTCAGCTTTATCCTTCCTACCTTTAACCACAGCCTTGACTGGTTTTAATTTATGAGGAAACAACGAAAGTAAGACCCCAGAATCTACACCTACAAACTTTGTGTCCCATCTGTAGGTACTTGTATTTGTTGAGCCAATCGCATTATAATCATTAACAGAAACTCCTACCGAGTAAAAGATTCTCTTTCCTATAATTGGATTAATTAAACCTACCTCATAAAAACTACCAGAGCCACTTTGTAAGTTCGAACTCATTTTGATAATACCCACTTTATATTTATAAGCTGTAAGATTAGTTCCAGAGTACATATAGGACTCTTGTGAAAAAATCTGAAACGAAGCCATTAAGGCAATAAATAATAAATACTTTTTCATAAGTTTTTTAAGATTTGGGTATAATAATTGAATTTTTTAGATTTTAACCTGACTAAATAATTGGACCTGGGTAAGAATGCTAAATCGATTGTTAGGAGAGGACCGTCCATCTCCTCGTCTTTCTGAAATACGATTCGACCATTAATATCAAAAACATAAATGGAGACAACCTCAACTACAGTTTCAGGAAATCTAAAATTTACGATATCTACAAAAGGATTTGGATAGGTTAGAATATTGCTTAATCCTTGCGCTTTGTTAGCTGCAATATACTTCTGCCAGATACTCTGCTGAAAACCTTGACCTACTGTCATCTCATCACTATCATAATTACCGGATCTACTCAACTGCCCTATTGTCTGTCTCACCAAAGTACCGTTTGATGTTTTACTCGTTGTACCCTGAGAAGATATCATCTGGTGGTGCAAAACCTGGCCGTAAAAAGAAATACTGAAAAACAAAAATAAATACTTCATCCTATCTTCTTTAAAAACTAATAAGGCACTTTTTGCGCACTTAGTCGAACAAATGTAGCACTTAGTCGATTAAATTAACCGTACAGTTTTTTCATTTATCAGTAAATTCTATGATTTTAATTTTTTTAGTAACTAATTTTAAACTTTTAGTAACAAATTAAACAGATAAATATGAAGCGAAACACAACAATTGATAGTTTTAGACATACTGAATCTAACAAAAAACTATCCCTAAGGAAATATGATGAACTAAGATGGTCACCAAAAAAGTATTATTTCTTACTAATTTATTTCTTTTTTAACTGAAACCTTGACGAAAAGATAATTGCAAAATGACCAATTAAAATAAATCATTATTATGTTAAAAAAAATATTATATCATCAACTATTTACAGATTTATAGAAATAAAATCATCTGCATAATCTAATCAAATGTGACAATGCTAATTCCTTTTCTAATTAAATAATTTAACATTCTTAATATGTTTCTATATCTACTTCAATTAAATACGGGTTTGTTAGGTTTTTTGACCCTCTTTCTTCTTCAGATAAGATCCAAATCAAATGTATTGGTAAACATCTATTCACTAATTACTATACTCCTGATTTCCACCCGCTTTACCGCAATAGGACTTATTCAATTACTCCAAATTGAACCTTTGCAGCCAAGAAATTTAAATTATAATGGCATTTTCATACTTATAATACCTTGTTTATATCTGTATTTGAAAACTTTACTATTAAATAGGAAGGTTTTTATAAAAACGGATTTAATCCATTTTATCCTGCCTACTATATTCATTATATACAATATACTTTTATATCCTTTTAAAAGTACCATCGCAATACCAAGCAGATTAACTTTATTTAGCTTGTTCCTTATATATGCTTGTACTTATTGGTTTTTGAACTTCAATTTAATTGGTAAAAATATTTGGTTTAACGACAATAAAGTTAGGATTGTAAATAAGCATACTAGGTTAATTAATAAGGCTGCTTTATTTTTATTCATTATTGCTACAATAAACATTTTGCGTGCTTTACTATCTCTGTATTTTCAAATATTTAATGAAGACCCTTTTATTGATATTGATTACATTTGGGTACCTGCTCTAGTCTGGACTATACTATTTATAAAAATTTTAATATCCCCAGAGCTATTATATGGCTACAATCTATTTATCGATATTATCAAAAAAGACAATATTGAGCAATTAGAGCTAGCTAACGTTTGGATTATAAACTCGAAGAAAGAGATTTATAACCCTCAGAACATTAAATTAAAAAAACAGATTGATAAAAACATAATAAAATATATTGCTGAAATTGAGAAAAGAGCTTCAGATATTGGATCATTTAAAGACTGTAAATATTCCTTATCTGAACTAGCACAAGATCTCAGAATTCCAAATAGCCACTTAAACTACGTCTTTAAATATCATTGCAAAATATCCTTTTTAGATTATAAAAAGAATATTCGAATACGGCATTCGATTGAGCTGCTTCAGTCTAATTATTTAAGGACTAGCACCTTAGAATCATTAGCAAGAGAAGTTGGTTTTGCCTCTTATAATCCCTTTTTCTGCAGTTTTAAAGATATAACAGGCCTATCCCCAAAGGAGTATGTTGTACAATTAAAGGCTTAAAAAAAAAGGTTCAACTCTGAGAGTTGAACCTTTTTGTTGTTTTAAACAAAATAAGTAGACTTATTTTTTATAATACTTCTTGTACTTTGGGTATGTGATAGTCCCAATAAATGAGATTGTTCCTAATGAATACCAAATCCAATTTAGCGAATGTGCTTCTCCACTAGCATACGAGTGCAGTCCCACTAAGTGAAAGTTCACTCCATAATAAGTAAATAATATAGATACAAAAGCAAACATACTCATCAAGTTAAAAATCCATTTTCCTCTTAGTGAAGGAACAAATCGAGCATGAATAACAAATGCATAAACCATAATACTAATCAACGCCCAAGTTTCCTTAGGGTCCCATCCCCAGTAGCGTCCCCAGCTTTCATTGGCCCATTGTCCTCCTAAGAAGTTACCAATAGTAAGCATGATTAAACCTACGGTTAATGCTAATTCATTGATATAAGTTATTTCTTGGATATTTAAATCCATTTTTGCCTTGTTCTTTTCATTGGTAAAAAAGATCAACAGTAAAGAAACAAAACCTAAAATCATTCCCAGAGCAAATGGTCCATAACTCGCAACAATAACCGCCACGTGAATCATTAACCAGTAAGAATTAAGTACAGGCTGTAAATTAGCTATTTCTGGATCAATCCAATTCATGTATGCCGCTGATAGAATCATTGCTGACACAAATGCGGCAGAAGCTACCGTCAGTTTAGATTTAATATCAAATGCCAGACCAAAGAACATGGTTGCCCAAGCTACATAAACAATGGCTTCGTAAGCATCACTCCAGGGCGCATGGCCCGAAATAAACCAACGTGCAGCTAAAGTAAGCGTATGCATCACAAATAATATAGCAATTATTACATGCATCGTGTTTACGAGAATACGAACTAACTTATTTTCTTTAAATATTTGAACTATTGTAAAAAACAACATCAAGATTGAAGCTAAAATATAAGCGTAAGGTAGTTTTTGAAGTATATCGTATTTGTTATACAGTATCTCCATTGTGATTTTTCTTTCAGTTGGCATTACTTCACTACCAAACTTCTTTTGAAAACCATGGATACTTTCTACTAAATCATCTGCATTCTTATAATCATTAGATAGCGAAGCATTATTTAACGAACCAAAATACAAGGGCAAAACACTTTTTGTGTATGTAGAATCCATTCCTTTTAGCCCCGCCTCGCCTAGTTCTAAAGATGAGACCCATTTATTATTGGGATCATTTGGAATAGGGAAAATCTTTAATATTCTTCCACTTAAAGCAGATTCCATTAAATTTACTTTCTTATCCGTTTCAATAAAGTCTTTTTCAAACTGATTTGGGTTTGCAGCTTTATACGCAGCATCTAAATAGGGAGATAGTTTATAGCTGCCTTTTTCATCAAAAAAGGCCACAAATGGGGCAGTCTTAGCTTTCGCGTCAACACCTATTATCTTACGAATGCTATCATTTCCGCTTTTGATGTAAATCAAAGGAACTTCAATCCAAAATTGTGCATACTGCGACATTGACAGAAATACCTGATCGGAATTCATACCCTTATAATCATTAGAATGGCTTACCTTTCTTAGTAATTCAGAAGAGAACGTATTGATAGGTTTCATTCTTCCACCTGCATCTTGGATAACTAATCGTCCAAATTTCGACGCATGTGCTTCAGTAACTTTAAATTTATTGAGTAAAGAATCTATTTGCTTTTCAGTAGGACCTACTCGCGTGTGGTTACCGTTTTCCACATGGTCTTCATGACTTCCAGCGGCATCATGCTCATGATTATGTGTTTGTGCAAAACCATTCAAACTCAGCAACAAAACTAAGACAGTGATCAATTTTGATTTTTTCTCTTTCACCACTTCTAGTTTTCGTCTTAAATCTGCAAAACGAGAGTACTTGGTAAACATGATGCTCATCATGGCAAAAAACAACATAAAATATCCTGCGTACGTTATTGCTGTACCCCAGAAATCATGGTTTACTGATAATACTGTGCCCTTTTCATCTGGGTCAAAAGAGGCTTGAAAGAAACGATATCCTTGATAATCTAATACATTATTCATGAATATTCTGGCATCAAAAACTTCTGAGGAATCTTGAACAGTAACTTTACTTTCAAAAGAAGAATAGCTTTTTTCCGTTCCCGGATATTTTGTAGCTATAAAATCGTTTAGTTTGATTTTGAAAGGTAAAACATAGGCTTTACTCCCATAGAAAAAAGTATAATCTATCGCTCCTATGGTTACTGTTTCAAACTGTCCCACTTTTCCTTTTGACCCCACAACGGTCACCTCTTTTTCTTGTCCTTCGGCCTTTACTTTCAACACCAAAGCATCTTCGTGATTTTTAGCTTTAAAATCGTTATTTGATTCATAAGCTATCACACCTTTAACTGCTGGGTCAGGAAATACAAATCGTTTTTCTCCAATGGTATAAAGTGAACGCATCATTAAGGGTTGTACAAGATCTTTAGTAACCTTCCCTTGTAATTTATCTGCCATTCGCATAAAATCACCTTCAAAAGGTGTATTAATGGTATATTCAGTTCCAGTTGTGTTTATGTTTATGGCTCCTTCGGTTGGTTTGTTCAACGCATACAAAACATTGTGAATATTTTGAACTTCGCCTTCTTTCAGAAAATGTTCTTCACGACCTCCGTCACCAGCTTCTACCAATTTTAAGTATAAAACACCTTTGTCATCTGCTTTTACATATTCTTTTGCCCCCATGATAAAATTCTCGTATTCCACTTCAAAAGAAGTATCGGCAAATTTATCAGAGATAGAAAAGTCATTATTTGTTGCCGGAGATAGAAGTAATTGTTTTTCAAAAACCCTACGTTTCATTTCACCTTTATATTCACCATCGATAAATACTGTTAGAAAAGTTTTATCAGAGTAAAACTGATTTTCGGCAGCTCCTTCCCGTATAGGCATCATTCCTTCATAACTAATATATCGAGTTACAAATGCCCCCAAAAGGATAAAAATAAAAGACATATGAAGCAGTAATGTAGCCCATTTTTCTTTTTTTAATAACTGGTACCGTTTAATATTACCGATGAAATTAATCAGGAAAAAAACGTGAATGGCCTCGAACCACCATGAGTTATAAACTAAAATTCGAGCTGTATCTGTATTGTATTTACTTTCGATAAAAGTTCCTGAACCCATTGCTATTGCATAAGTTACGAAAAGGATTGCCATTAAGCGTGTGGAAAATAAAAACGAGAAATATTTTTTATTCATTTGTAAGTAATTGCGTTTTTTAAAACTGATACAAAAGTACTTAAAAATCTTGAGTTCTATATTCGTCCAATTGTTAATTTAATCAAAAATTAAGCCTCTAAAACTCAAATAAATGATGGTATTTGTTGGCTTTTTTATCAAAAATGTATAATGCGAATAGTTGCGAGCTCTTTAAAAAAAAATGCTAATTTTGTAACATGCTTAAAGTAATTATTATCGGCTCCGGAAATGTTGCGCAACATCTAATTGTCGCATTCCAAAAAAACCAAACAGTAGGAACTGAAATTGAATTGGCACAAGTTTTTTCTAGAAAAAAAGCGCCCCTACTACAGCTTCTCGATTCTGATCAAATTACAACTGATTTTAGCGCTATTGAAGCTGCCGATCTATATATCATTGCCGTTTCTGACGATGCTATTGCCAGTGTTGCTGATCAATTGCCATTCAAAAACCGACTTGTTGTTCACACCTCGGGCAGTGTTGCACTAGATTCTTTGAATAAAAACAATCGCAGAGGCGTTTTTTATCCACTTCAGACTTTTACTAAAAACAAGGAAGTCGATTTTAAGAATATCCCTATTTGTTTAGAAAGTGAAAACAGTACCGATTTTCGATTACTAGAAAAAGTAGCTAAATCAATCTCAGAAAAAGTTTTTGCGATTAACTCCGAGCAAAGAAAAGCTTTGCATGTAGCGGCAGTTTTCGTAAATAATTTCACCAACCATTTATACCAGATAGGAAATGAAATTTGTGTGGAGCACCAGGTTCCTTTTGACATTTTAAAGCCTTTAATACTGGAAACGGCTCAAAAATTAAGCACGCTCGCTCCAGAAAATGCCCAAACTGGACCAGCAATTCGCAACGACAAGAAAACAATTGAAGCGCATCAGTTATTTTTGACAAATAGCAATCAATCAAATATTTATAAAACACTAACACAATCAATACAAGATAATGGCAAAAAGTTATAAAGAATTAATGAACGATATCAGCACTTTTATTTTTGATGTTGACGGCGTACTTACAGACAGCTCCGTACTTGTGACCACCGAAGGCGAAATTCTAAGAACAATGAATATTCGTGACGGTTATGCTATGAAAGCAGCGGTAGAAAGCGGATATAATGTATGTATCATTTCTGGCGGTAGTAACGAAGGAGTACGCGTACGGTTGAGAAATTTAGGTATTACCGATATTCATTTAGGAACGCCAGATAAAGTGGAAACGTTTAAAGAATATACTGAATTATATAGTATCAATCCTGAGCATGTACTTTATATGGGAGATGACATCCCAGATTATCATGTAATGAAATTAGTAGGATTGTCCAGCTGTCCTCAAGATGCCTGTTCAGAAATCAAATCTATATCAAACTATATTTCACATAAAAACGGTGGGAAAGGCGCTGCTCGTGATGTTATAGAGCAGGTGATGAAAGTACAAGGTAAATGGATGAGCCATTTTGACGGAAAGCTAGACTAGTACTCAAGATAACAGCAGAAAACTACCGCATACTGTAAATCTATAATCTAAAACTCAGCTATGGCCTTCCTCAATCTTATCCGATATCAAAATTTACTGATGTTGGCTTTCATGCAATTGATTTTTCGCTACGGCTTCTTGAAATTGCAAAACGTTCCCCTAGCCTTAGCAGAATGGCAATACGGATTATTAGTATTAAGCACTGTTTTACTAGCCGCAGCAGGTTATGTAATTAATGATATCTTTGATCAAGATACAGACATTGAGAACAGACCAAAAGAGATCATTGTAGGTCAAAAAATTACCGAAACAACTGCGTACAACATTTATTTTGCCTTAAATATTACAGGTGTTGTAATCGGTTTTTATTTGTCGAATGTCATTTTAAAACCTGGCTTTGCCGCTATCTTTATCCTGATTGCCGCTACACTTTATATGTACGCAACAAGCTTAAAACAAATGCTGCTTCTGGGTAACATAGTTGTTGCTCTATTGCTTTCGTTTAGCGTTATTATTATTGGTATATTTGATTTATATCCCGTTATTGACCAAGCAAATCAGCCGATAATGTCGAATCTTTTTTCCATACTTCTTGACTTTGCAATATTTGCGTTCATGATTAATTTAATACGGGAAATTGTTAAAGACTTAGAAGATAAAAAAGGAGATGAAAGTCAAGGAATGAAAACGGTAGCAATAGTTTTCGGAATCAACAAAACATCAAAATTAGCCTCCATTTTAGGGCTAATACCGGTAGCATTCCTTTTGGTTTATATCAACAATTACTTTGTAGCCAATAATTTATTGGCAACTACAATCTATGCTTTTGTTTTTATAGTGGGACCATTACTCTTTTTTAGTATTAAAATTTGGCCTGCCAAAACAAAAAAAGAGTTCAGCAAATTAAGTTTACTCCTAAAATGGATTCTGTTTTTTGGAATAATATCCATTGCCGTCATTACTTTAAATATAAAATACAATGCTTAAAAATAAATTAAAACAATACAAACTAATCCTTGCATCTGGCTCACCAAGAAGACAGCAATTCTTTAGAGACTTAGAATTAGACTTTGAAATCAGATTAAAAGAAATCGAAGAAATTTATCCAACCGAATTAAAAGCGGCCGAAATAACAAATTACCTGGCTGAATTAAAAGCCAGCGCTTTTGAAAGTGAGTTGAAAGAAAATGAAATCCTCATTACTAGTGATACCATCGTGTGGCTCAACGAAAAAGCTTTAGGCAAACCTAAAGACAAACAAGATGCCTTTGAAATTTTAAAGTCACTGTCCAATACTACTCACGAGGTGATTACATCGGTTTGTTTTAAGACTAATTCAAAAACGGATTTGCTACACGACATAACCAAAGTCACTTTCAACGAACTAAGTGACGAATCTATTCTTTATTATATCGACAATTTCAAACCATACGATAAAGCAGGAGCTTACGGCATTCAAGAATGGATAGGGTTCATCGCTGTCTCAAAAATTGAAGGTTCTTATGCCAATGTCATGGGATTGCCTGTTCACAAAGTGTACGATTATTTAAGTAAATTAGAATAAAAGGAAAAAAATGAATTTTATTAAAGACTTTGCATTGGAAGCTGTTGCAACCGGAATTTTGATGATTTTGGTAGTAACATCTCGAATTATTATTTCAAAACTCGTGAGACGTTTTGCTAGGACGACGCATAGAATCGAACATCGAACAAATCTGGTCATCAAATACATGCATTTGTTAACTACTATTTTGGCAATAATTGCGCTAATTATTATTTGGGGTGTTCAAACCAATGATATTATTATTGCTATCTCTTCTATCACGACGGTTGTGGGTGTTGCCATGTTTGCGCAATGGTCTATTTTAAGCAATATAACCTCTGGCATCATATTGTTTTTTTCATTTCCTTTTAAAATTGGAGATGTTATAAGAATTCATGATAAGGACTTTCCAATCGAAGCAGAAATTGAAGACATTCGTGCTTTTCATGTTGCCCTGAAAACCAAAGACGGCGAGAGAGTTATTTACCCTAACAACTTACTTTTCCAAAAAGGAATAGCCATAATGAAAGATCATTTTGAAGATCATGAGTTTGTAGATTAGGCAGCTTTTTTGTAAATAAATCTAAACTTAATGCCTTTTTATTGTAATTTCAGGCACTCTAGGTGGAAAATCTATAATAACATAACTTAAAAAACTCGGAATGACATACTATTTGTCAGCCCAACAGTAAACTAATACAGAAGGATTGATGCATTTTAAAAAACTTA
This sequence comes from Flavobacterium sp. W22_SRS_FP1, assembly GCF_052113685.1. Lineage (NCBI taxonomy): Bacteria > Pseudomonadati > Bacteroidota > Flavobacteriia > Flavobacteriales > Flavobacteriaceae > Flavobacterium > Flavobacterium sp. W22_SRS_FP1. The sequence goes on along the minus strand of NZ_JBGQOE010000042.1, from coordinate 3,261 downwards.
GGTAGTATGAAAAACACCATCAAATATCCTTTTTATATCCGCCTTAGTTTTACTTTAATCTCTTTAATTAGTATTACATATATATTATACATTGGTCAAGCTGTGCTAATCCCATTACTGATGGCCTTTTTATTTGCTGTATTATTGTTACCAATTAATACTTTTTTGCAGCGTAGATTGCGTTTTCCTAATGGTTTGGCCGCCACAATAACTATACTAATTTTTGTATTAGCTTTTTTGGGCATCTTGGCATTTTTATCTTATGAAGTTACTGGTATAGCCAGCGACTTTGATTCTATTAAAAAAAACATCAACCTTTTTATAACTGATATCCATCGATTTATTAAATCAAATTTTAACGTTAGCATCTGGGAACAAAGAAAATACATGGAAGATGTCGCTCAGGATTCTGTTAAAAAAGGAAAAGAAACAATAGGCACAACATTAATTTCAGTATCCAATATTATTCTTGATATTACTTTAATTCCCATTTATACATTTTTGATTCTTTTGTACAGAACTCACTTTATGGTTTTTTTTACTAAATTATTCAGAAAAGAATACCATCCAAAAGTACAAGAAATACTAAGCCAAGTAAAAATAGCTGTGCAAAGTTATGTTTCAGGTCTTATAATCGAAATGATTACAGTATCTGTATTGACAAGTCTAGGCCTGTATATTATCGGAATCGAATACTTCTTACTATTAGGCCTAATTACAGGGATCCTCAACCTTATTCCGTACATAGGTATACTAATTGCAGGAATCTTAACCATTTTAGCTTCATTAACCGGCACTCCAGATGTATCTCTTATTCTGGGGGTAATTGCAGTAAATGTTGTTGTGCAAATAATCGACAATAACATTCTTGTACCCATTATTATCAATACCAAGGTTCAAATTAATGCCCTTGTATCTATTATTGGGATTATTATTGGAGGAGGAATTGCGGGAATTCCGGGAATGTTTTTGGCAATTCCAATATTGGCTATCGTTAAAATTATTTTCGACAAAATAGATTCGTTAGAAGCCTGGGGCTATCTGATGGGCGATAATTTACCCAAAAAATTCATTTGGCGACACAACAGCAAAAATAAAACTACCCCTAAGGAAGCCGCAACTGAAACCTCTGAAGAAAATTATCTTACGCCCAATAGTTATGATGATGCTGCAGAATCTAATAAAATGCCATAGTTTAATAACAATAGTCTTAGCTTTGTATTTCGATAACTCTGAAAAAAACAGCTTTTTTATTCTTACTGAAACTTATTTTTAATGTCTTGTAATCAAAAAACAATACTGCTTCTTTTGATGCTTTTCAGTGTTCAGAATACTTTTTCCCAAGAAAAAAAATCTGAACAAGACAGTACGAAGGTATATCAACGCCTCCAAAACTATTCTAAAAAAAATAAGTTTACGAAGTTTGTTCACGGTTTAATTTTCGCACCCACAAAGTCAAAAAAAACTATTTCAATTGTAAAACCTAAAAAAAGAGTACCCGCTGAAGACAAAATAATCCGCAACATCAATATTATTACACTTGACCCTTTTGGTTATTCAGATACTGATACAATAAAAAAACCAGGGAACTGGGGAGAAAGAACAGGGAATAGACTGCATCTAAAAACAAAAAAAATTGCAATAAATAATCTATTGCTTTTCAAAAAAAATACTCCCTATAATTTATTAAAAATTGAGGAATCCGAACGTATCATAAGAGCACAAAAGTTTGTTAACCGAGTATCAATTACAGAAGAGTTAATCAGTCCCCAATCAGACTCGATTGACATAAGCATACGTGTACTGGATTCTTGGAGTACAATACCCAAGTTTTCGGTTTCGGGTTCACAAAGTTCTTTGGGATTAATTGAAAGAAATATTTTTGGAATAGGCCATCAATTTGATTACCGGTTCACCAATAGAATGAGTGATGGCAAAAACGCAAATAATTTAGTGTATACCGTACCCAATATCAAAAATAGCTTCGTAAAAACAGTACTGAAATACCACATAAACTTAGATAATTATTATGAAAAAAGTATTGTCTTTGATCGTCCTTTCTATTCTCCTCTAGCAAAATGGGCCGCAGGAATCTCTTTAGACCAACGTTTTAGAAAAGACACTTTACAAGGGACTGATTTGAAATATGTATTCCAAAATTTCAAATACAGTTCACATGATTTTTGGGTTGGAAAAGCCGTCCAAATTCTTAAAGGAAGTACAATAAATGCAAAGACAACGAATTTAATTCTATCTGGACGGTTTTTAAATATTAATTATCAAGAGAGTCCTTCCCAATTATATGACCCTATCAATTTTTATTCAAACGAACAATTCATCCTATCTGGAATTGGGATCAGCACACGTAATTTTATTGAAGACAGATATATCTTTAGAAACGGGATTATCGAAGATGTTCCTGTCGGAAGAATCTTTGGATTAACACTAGGCTATCAAAATAAAAACAATGAATGGAGACCTTATTTAGGAGGTCAGGTTTCCTTCGGGAATTATCATAAATGGGGCTTTTTGAGTACTAACTTTGAGATAGGTACTTTCTTTAATCATTCCAAAACAGAACAGACTGCCTTTTCGTTTCAAGCTAATTATTTCACTAAACTCACCGAGTTTGGCAAATGGAAATTGAGACAGTTTGTTAAACCGCAAATAGTCGTAGGTTTAAACCGCCAAAGTTCGTTAGCTGACCGACTAAACATAAATGAAAATTTTGGAATTCAGGGTTTTAACAGTGCTGTTTATGGTACCAATAAAATGCTTCTGACTTTACAAACGCAAGCCTATGCACCAAACGATGTTATAGGATTTAGGATGAACCCCTATTTTAACTATTCAATAGCGTTATTGGGAAATAACCATAATGGTGTCAAAACAACAAAAGGCTATTCTAAAATAGGAGTTGGAGTAATCATAAACAATGACTATTTAGTGTTTAGTTCTTTCCAAATATCTCTTTCTTATTACCCAGAAATTCCATTCATAGGAGAAAATGTTTTTAGAACTAATGCTTTTGAAACTGGCGACTTTGGACTACAGAGTTTTGAGTTAGCCAGGCCACGGACAGTACTTTATAAATAAAGACACCTTCAATTATAGAGATAATTGGCTAGCATAGATCTACCTACAAATGCAATTTTAATTAAAATATGTAAAGTTTATACGTTTTTAACCCGTTGGGTGTAATTAAATTATTTGTGTTTTGATATTATTTATTGGTCTCTCAAAAATAAATTTATTGATGAA
>NZ_JBGQOE010000041.1:0-16112 GCF_052113685.1 Flavobacterium sp. W22_SRS_FP1 | reverse complement strand
AAGAACGTCTGCGTTGTTGCGGGTGCAAAAGTACCACCTTTATTCACTAATTCAAGCTTTCTCAAAGCTTTTTTTTGACCTTTTCTTAACTTTAATTTTAAGTTGCTGAAATCGTGTGTTTTGAAGACGAAAGTTTTTTCCTCTCCCCGGCCCTCTCCGAAGGAGAGGGGGACTTTGTGGACAAGGTTTGACAATATATCCTATATTAAGCTAACAGTTATTCAGGAATTCACGAAGCCTCAATACCAAATAAAGCTTCCAGCCTTTGAAAGGCTGGAAGCTTTGTCAATATTGCGCTCCTTTTTAAACTTGCTCCTATATGATGAGGAGAGCGTTGTGGGAATTTTTAAAAGCGACTACCTAGCCCTGATAGAAGTGAAAATCCTTATATGCCGTCCCGAAACTTTGGGACGGCATATAAAATTGTAGCGGATAGCAGGAGATAGCTCCTAAAAAACATCAATTGATAAGGGTACAATTTGTTTTTGCTCGTATTATATAGAACAAACCTTCTCTATATATTGTGTGTATTTTTGTAATGGCCTATATTTGCATTCTTAAATTAACAAACAATGATTAAGATTACTTTGCCCGATGGGTCAGTTAAAGAGTTCGCGTCAGACGTAACTCCTATGGAGGTTGCTAAAAGCATTAGTGAAGGATTTGCCCGAAATGTAATTTCGGCTTCCTTTAACGGTACAACAGTGGAAACAACGACTCCTTTGACTACGGATGGCAGTCTTATATTATACACATGGAATGATGCGGATGGAAAGAAAGCTTTTTGGCATTCGACTTCGCATGTCATGGCACAGGTTCTTGAAGAAATGTATCCTGGTATCAAACTAACCCTTGGGCCTGCAATTTCAAACGGGTTTTATTATGATGTCGATTTTGAAGATCAGAAGATCACTGATGCTGATTTCAAAAAAATAGAAGATCGTGTTCTTGAGATTTCGAGAGGAAAACACGAATTCAAATTGCGCCCTGTTTCTAAAGCGGATGCATTAAAGCTATATAAGGACAATGTTTACAAAACTGAAATGATTACCAATCTTGAAGATGGAACAATTACGTTTTGTGATCACGATACGTTTACCGATTTATGCCGCGGAGGTCACATTCCGAATACTGGAATAATCAAAGCGATGAAAATCATGAGTGTTGCTGGTGCTTACTGGCGTGGTGATGAAAAAAACAAGCAGCTGACTCGTGTATATGGTACTTCATTCCCTAAACAAAAAGAGCTAACAGAATACCTACTCTTACTTGAGGAAGCAAAACGTCGTGATCATAGAAAACTAGGAAAAGAATTAGAATTGTTCGCTTTCTCTGCGAAAGTTGGACAAGGTTTACCTTTATGGTTACCTAAAGGGGCTGCTTTGAGAGAAAGACTAGAGCAATTTTTAAAGAAAGCACAGAAAAAGGCCGGCTACGAGCAAGTGGTTACACCACATATTGGTCAGAAAGAATTATACGTAACTTCAGGACATTATGCAAAATATGGTGCTGATAGTTTTCAACCAATAAGCACACCATCAGAAGGTGAAGAGTTTTTATTGAAACCAATGAACTGCCCTCACCACTGCGAGATATACAATGTAAGACCTTGGTCCTACAAAGATTTACCAAAGCGTTATGCTGAATTTGGTACCGTTTATAGATACGAACAAAGTGGAGAATTGCACGGATTGACACGTGTACGTGGATTTACCCAAGATGACGCACATATCTTTTGTACTCCGGAACAACTGGACGAAGAATTCAAAAAAGTGATTGACTTAGTGCTATACGTGTTTGGTTCCTTAGGCTTTGAGAATTTTACGGCTCAGATCTCTTTAAGAGATAAAGACAATAGAGAGAAATACATAGGAAGCGATGAAAACTGGGAAAAAGCAGAAAACGCAATCATCAATGCAGCAAAAGACAAAAATCTAGATACTGTCGTTGAATATGGCGAAGCCGCTTTCTACGGTCCAAAGTTGGACTTCATGGTCAAAGATGCTCTAGGCAGACAATGGCAATTAGGTACAATTCAAGTAGATTACAACCTACCTGAACGTTTTGATTTGACTTACAAAGGATCTGACAACGAACTACATAGACCTGTAATGATTCACAGAGCACCTTTTGGCTCAATGGAACGATTTATAGCCATCTTGTTAGAACACACAGCAGGAAATTTCCCACTGTGGTTAATGCCCGAACAAGCCATCATATTGTCTTTGAGCGAGAAATATGAAATATATGCCAAAAAAGTTTTAGATTTGCTAGAAAATCACGAAATTCGCGCTCAGATTGACAACCGAAACGAAACAATAGGCAAGAAAATCAGGGATGCTGAGATGCAAAAGACCCCGTTTATGCTGATTGTGGGAGAAGAGGAAGAAAAAAACGGTACCATTTCTATCCGTCGCCATGGACAGGAAGGGAAAGGTAATGTTACCGTAACAATAGAAGAATTTGCTTCGATAGTGAACGAAGAGATAAAAAAAACATTAAAAACATTTACAGTTTAACTTAAAATTACAAAGTCATAGCAATAAGAAGCAACAGAGGTTATCAACCTCGCGTAGAAAAAAAGGATGCCCACAGAATAAACAATCTTATTCGTGGAGTACAAGAAGTACGACTTGTAGGTGAAAACATTGAGCCTGGAGTTTTCAAACTTTCGGAGGCTTTAAGATTGGCTGACCAATTTGAATTGGATTTAGTCGAAATTTCACCAAACGCAGAGCCACCAGTCTGTAAAATCATGGATTACAAGAAATTTGTTTACGAACAAAAGAAACGTGATAAAATTCTGAAAGCAAAGTCAACTCAAGTCATTGTTAAAGAAATCCGTTTTGGACCTCAAACAGATGAGCATGATTATGAATTTAAGCGCAAGAACGCTGAAAAATTCTTAAAAGAGGGTGCCAAATTGAAAGCATTTGTTTTCTTTAAAGGTCGTTCGATCATATATAAAGACCAAGGACAAATCTTATTGTTGAGATTGGCGACGGACTTGGAAGAATTTGGTAAAGTGGAAGCGATGCCAGTTTTAGAAGGAAAGAGAATGATTATGTTTATTGCTCCGAAAAAGAAGAAATAGTATTCAGTTTACCGTTTTTAGCATTCAGTTTTGAAGCTTGAATCGTTAAACTTGAAACAAAAGATAAGTAAGTAAGTAAGAATAAATTAAAATACTAGGAAAAAATGCCTAAAATGAAAACCAAATCTAGCGCCAAGAAACGTTTTAAAGTTACTGGTTCTGGAAAGATTAAAAGAAAGCATGCTTTTAAAAGTCACATCTTGACCAAAAAATCTAAGAAACGTAAATTAGCTTTGACACATTCAGCGCTAGTTCACAAATCAGATATGAAAAGCATCAAACAACAATTAAGAATTATATAATCGACAATTATTAATTGTCAATTAAAAAAATAATTCTTTAGGTTAAAACAATTTAAAATAACCTTGGAGTATGGCCTTTAAGTTCCTTTGATTCAATTCGGGACGCCTGCTACAAAAAAACAATAAAATTATGCCAAGATCGGTAAATTCAGTTGCAAAAAGAGCAAGAAGAAAAAAAATAATGAAGCTAGCCAAAGGTTACTTTGGTAGACGTAAAAACGTTTGGACAGTGGCTAAAAATGCGGTAGAGAAAGCAATGTGCTACGCTTACCGTGACAGAAAAGTGAACAAAAGAAATTTCCGTGCATTATGGATCCAACGTATCAACGCTGGAGCTAGATTGGAAGGAATGTCTTATTCTCAATTCATGGGTAAAGTAAAAAAGCATAATATCGAATTGAACCGTAAAGTTCTTGCAGATTTAGCTATGAACCACCCTGAAGCTTTCAAAGCTGTACTTAATAAAGTAAAATAAACGTTTTATCAACTCAATTTAGCTTACTTACTTATATAGAAACCTCAATCGAAAGATTGGGGTTTTTTTGTTTTTTACGCTAATAGCACAAACCTGAGAGTATAATTAATTTAGGATTGCTATATTTCTATTCTAAGCAATATTTGATTAAGTTGGGGAGTATTCTATTCCTTTTTTACACCACCAAATGAATAAATTATTTTCGATACTATTACCTCTTATTTGTTCCGTTTGTTACGCTCAAACCAAATTACTAATTTGAAAATTAAAGAATTCTGGTGAATCGAAGTCGAACTCGTGGCAGAAACAATTCGAGAATATAACATTATATAGCAATTCAAGAAGTTGTTGCAGGATGCGGTGGTATCAAGCGGTCAACAAACTAGCCGCAGAGCTTACTCGAAAAGAAGAAAAATGAAATTACCTAATTTTAGCGAACCAACTAGCGGCAGTCACTATCTAAGAGAATGCTATGCATTTATTGTGAAAACGGCTAAGCTGAAGAAAACACGCTCCACTTCGCTTGAAAAAACCTTCCTTCTAGAGATTAAAAGGGAAGCCTTTTATTGCATTTATAAATATAATGATACACAATTTACCGTAGTGAATTTTCATGCTGTTCCCAAAACTAACGAGCCTAAACGTGCGATTAACTATTTAAAAATATTAACCGATGGATATTCTACTTTGAATTTGATTTTCGTCGGAGATTTCAATTGCCGCCAGTACCTTGCTGTTTTCAAACCATCAAAAAAAATCGGATATAAATCTATTTTAGTTGGACAAAATAAACTCCTTAAAATAAAAGTGCAAAAACAACAAGTGTCTGACCTCAGAGTATGACAACACGCACTACAAAAAACACTAAAAACAAGAACTTATACTCAGGAAGTATTTCTTTTATCAGAAATTCTAGTCTCTAAAAGAAGCAAGAAAGGTATCCGATCATATCCTATATGATTTGAATTCTCTCTAAGTTGATTACGCTTAGAATACAGACATTCCCGTTTTTGTAGTCAATAATTCCAAGGCATGCATTCCTAGTTCTGAATTCCCTTTTTTATTCAGTTTGGGAGACCAGGTGGCCACTACAAAATTCGTAGGGAATAAAGCAACTATGCCACCACCGATCCCGCTTTTACCAGGTAAGCCTACTCTATAAGTGAATTCACCCGATTCATCATAAAAACCACAAGTTTGCATCAGAGCATTCAGCCTTTTCACCTGACTTTTAGTCAAAATTTGCTTTCCTTCTCTAGTTTTTCCCTCATTGGCAAAAAAGAAAAAAGAATGTGCTAACTCTTTACAAGACATTTCTATAGAACATTGATGAAAATAAAAATCTAATACTTCATCAACATCATTATCAATATTACCGAAGGACTTTAAGAAATTAGCCAACGCTGAATTTCTAAAACGAGTATCTTTCTCAGATTGTGCAACAGCTAAATTATAGTCAATGGCTGGGCTTCCAGAAATCATCCTTATATATTCCAGAAAGTCCTCTTTTGGATTATCCAAAAATGAAACTAACATATCAGCAATGACAATAGCACCTGAATTTATGAACGGGTTTCTTGGAATTCCTTTCTCATACTCCAGTTGTATTAGGGAATTAAAAGCGTTTCCTGAAGGTTCCACTCCGACCCTTTTCCAAATTTTTTCATCCAAAAAAGAAAAAGCCAAAGCCACTGTTAAAGCTTTAGAAATACTTTGAATCGAAAATCTTTCATTACTGTCCCCAATCCCGAAATCTTCCCCTGCTATAGTTGTAAGATGAATTCCAAATTTATTTGGGTCCACTTTAGCTAATTCCGGAATCGTCGCGGTTACATTTCCACTAATTCGACATGTATTTGACTCCTGTAGTATTTCCTTTAAAATAGATTTAAAATTCATTTATGCTATAAAATTGAAATTTAGTGCTTTCTAAAAAAAGCAAAGTATTAGGTTTTTTGTTTTTTCTTTCTAGCTGCTGGAAACAGTACATTGTTTAGTATTAATCTATAGCCTGGTGAGTTAGGATGCAGATCTAAAACGGTGGGACTATCACCAACCTGATGCTGAAAATCCTCGGGGTCATGGCCTCCAAAAAAAGTAAACATTCCTTTCCCTTTTTCACCGTGAATATAGCGTGCTTCGCCATTAAGTTCACAACTTCCCATGATTAAAACATTAGACTTTATTAAGGCAGAATCGAAAGAAGTGGTCTGTCCCATAAAGCCTTTTACCAGTTGCGTGTGATTTTGACATAACATACTAGGAATAGGATCCCATTTTGCAGAAAACTCCATTAGAGTAAAATAATCTTTTTCCATTGGAATTCTTCTTTTCTCCGTCATATCAATATCCGAAAACTCATATTTTTCTGGTCTTCTTTCCAATATAAAATCTTTAAATGCAAAAGAATTTGAGTAATTCATCTTCGATTGATAATTGGCTTCACTTTCATCTCCGTCGAACATAGGTTCACATATGTCAACTCCATCGGCTGCTAACGCAATATCAAAACTATCAGTTGCAGAACACATCGCAAACATGAATCCGCCACCAACGACAAAGTTTCTTACTTTTTTAGCAACATCCGCTTTTTCTTGAGAAACTTTTGCATAACCTAACTTAGTTGCCAGTGCCTCAGCTTCGGTTTTTTGTTCTATGTACCAAGGAACATTTCTATACGCTCCAAAAAACTTTCCGTACTGTCCCGTAAAATCTTCGTGATGCAAATGCAACCAATCATAAAGCACTAACTGGTCGCTTAAAACTTCTTCGTCATAAATAGCAGTAAATGGAATTTCGGCATAGGTTAAAACCAAGGTTACGGCATCATCCCATGGATGCTTGCCCTTCGGAGTATAAACAGCAATTTTGGGAGCCTTCTCAAGGATAACCGTTTCCATATTTTGAGACGGACTGGATATTTCATCAAGAATTTTTGCTTCTTCATTGTCAGAAAGGATCTCAAAACTTACGCCACGAATCTGGCATTCTTTACGTATTTCTATAGCATCCGGCAATAAAAACGATCCTCCGCGATAATTCAGTAACCAACTGGCTTTATAATTTTTCTCTAAACACCAAAATGTAATCCCGTACGCTTTCAGGTGGTTCGTTTGCGTATTTTCATCCATTGGCAACAAAATAAAAGAAGCTTTTGTTGATATGGCTAGAAGTAAAAAAAGACAACACAATACTCTTTTGGACATAGTCATTGATTTATTTAATATCAAAGATAGGGAAGCAAAGGATTTAAATGAGTCAATTACCCTTTTAAGTATATTACTTTCTAACAATAAAATTAAAAAAGAGAGAAGCATGAAATAAAATGCCGCCCACCCTAGTAATCAAAATACTTGAATAATGGACCAAAACCAGTTTAAAGCGCCCCTAATATAATTACAATTATCAAAGACGCTACTAACAATAATTAATAGATTTTAAGACGCTTAGTGACTAGGCTTCTTGGAGAAAAAAGCCTCGATGCAAAAAAATACAGACCAAAAAAAAGCCTATTAAAATAGGCTTTGGGTATTTCTAAAAAGGCATGTCACTATCATCGTCATCATCATCGTTCAAATTACTTCCAAATGCTTCATGAGCAGAAGGAAGACTCTTTGTTATAAACGGATTATCATCCTGATTCATTGATGAAGGCAAATCATCATAACCACCTGTATGATCTTCTAGGTTGTCAAACTTTCCAAGATGTCCAATAAACTTCAAACGAACGTTTTCAATACTACCGTTACGGTGCTTGGCAATCATAATTTCTGCTTGACCAGCTGTGTTTGAAGCTTCATCATCATCCCATTCGTCAATTTTATAGTATTCAGGACGATACAGGAAGGACACAATATCCGCATCTTGCTCAATCGCACCCGATTCACGAAGGTCAGAAAGCAATGGTCTTTTACTAGAGCCACGGGTTTCAACCGCACGAGATAATTGGGATAGTGCGATAACAGGAACATTCAATTCCTTAGCCAGTGCTTTTAAATTTCGGGAAATAGTAGAGATTTCTTGTTCTCTATTTCCGCCTCCTTTACCATTTCCTCCGGCAGTCATCAGTTGCAAGTAATCTACAATGATGATTCTAATTCCATGTTGCGAGACTAAACGTCTTGCTTTGGCTCTTAAATCAAAAATGGAGAGTGATGGGGTATCGTCAATAAACAATGGTGCTTTTTCCAAATTTTTAACTTTGGTACTCAACTGTTCCCATTCATGTTTTTCTAGTTTACCAGTACGTAATTTCTCTGATGACAAACCTGTTTCAGAAGAAATCAAACGAGTAATTAACTGTACTGATGCCATCTCCAAAGAGAACAGAGCAACAGGTATTCCGTAATCTATTGCCATATTTCTGGCCATTGATAATACAAATGCAGTCTTACCCATCGCGGGTCTTGCCGCTATAATAATTAAATCACTCGGTTGCCAACCGGAAGTGATTTTGTCTAATTTTTCAAAACCAGTAGCCACACCACTCATTCCTTCCTGACCAGCAATTTCTTCAATACGTTTTTTTGCCTGTAGGACTAAACTTTGCGCCGTTTCCGAACTTCTTTTTATATTTCCTTGGGTCACTTCGTACAACTTCGATTCGGCTCTATCTAGCAAGTCAAAAACATCCGTTGTTTCATCGTAGGACTCTTCAATTATTTCAGAAGAAATCCGAATCAAACTTCTTTGAATGAACTTTTGAAGAATAATTCTGGAGTGGAATTCAATATGAGCTGATGAGGAGATCTTTTGCGTAAGCTGAATCAGGTAGAAATCTCCACCTGCTAAATCTAACTTTGCATTTTTCTTTAATTGTGCTGATACCGTCAACAAGTCAATAGGCTGTGTGTCCGTAAACAATTGTACAATCGCCTCAAAAATATGCTTGTGTGCTTCTTTATAAAAAGCATCTGGCTGGAGTATGTCAATAACATCATCAACACCTTTTTTATCAATCATCATGGCACCCAGAACGGCTTCTTCCAGCTCTAGTACTTGAGGTGGTAACTTCCCTTTTTCAAGGTTTATAATTGTGGTTTTATCTACCTTAATTGGGTTTATATTTTTGAAGTTTTCCATAAAGCGAAAGTAAGATAAAATTAAAAAAAATCGCCATTGACTTATTACAAATATCTGTTGATAAGTAACTCTATTTTGTTTATAACCAAAAAAAAATCCGAAACGGTGAGGCTTCGGATTAGTTCTGGTTTTGTAAGGTTTTACTCTTTATATTCACCCATATTACTGTATTTATCCATCCTTTGGGCAATTAAGTCTTTTGTTGATAACTCTTTCAACTCACTATAGCTCTTCGTGATATATTGTTGCACTGTTTTGAAAGTAGTCTCCCTATCATAATGTGCTCCTCCTAAAGGTTCAGGAATAATATCGTCAATCAATTTCTGTCTTTTCATGTCTGATGAAGTCAATTTCAAAGCTTCGGCAGCTTGTTCCTTGTACTCCCAGCTTTTCCATAAAATAGAAGAGCATGATTCCGGCGAAATTACCGAATACCAAGTGTTTTCCAACATATAAACTCGGTCTCCCACTCCTATTCCTAATGCTCCACCTGAAGCACCTTCACCTACGATAATAGTAATAATAGGCACCTTAAGACGAACCATCTCGAAGATATTTCTTGCAATTGCCTCTCCTTGTCCACGTTCTTCGGCTTCCAATCCCGGATAAGCTCCCGGAGTATCTATTAATGTTAGAACAGGAATACCAAACTTCTCAGCCATTTTCATCAATCGCAAAGCTTTACGATAGCCTTCAGGATTAGCCATCCCAAAGTTTCTATATTGTCGCGTTTTAGTATTGTATCCTTTTTGTTGTCCGACAATCATAAAAGATTGGCCGTCAATTTTTCCCAAACCACCGATCATGGCTTTATCATCTTTAAACCCTCTGTCTCCATGCAGTTCTAAAAAAGTATCTCCACAAAGAGCTCTAACATGATCTAAAGTATAAGGTCTACTTGGATGTCTTGACAACTGTACACGTTGCCATGCTGTCAAGTTTTTAAAAATATGTTTTTTGGTTTCTATTAGTTTCTTGTTGATTTGTTTACACGTATTGGTAACATCAACATCAGATTCCTCACCGATCACTTGACACTTTGCTAACTGATCTTCTAGTTCTTTTATAGGAAGCTCAAAATCTAAATATTCCATAGGATTTGTGCGTTTACGTTTTTAATTTTGAAGTGCAAATATAAAATATTAAATCATTCATAAGCCCTAATTTTCAATTTAAGTCTTAAAAACCTAACCCAACACTTTTAAAAATAGGCTGAGATATCGGCTAAAACTAGAATCTGTATGAATTTAAAATCGGTAAATATTTATAAATAAACACATTAGTACAGCTTCTTATACATTCTAAATGTGATTCAGAGCTTAGAATATAAAACCCTAAAGTACCACAATATCACTTTTTTTGTTTGTCAATGTGGTTCTGGATTTGTATCGCCTGTTCATTAGTAAAACAATTCTATTCGAGATTTAAATGTGAGGATTGTTAAGCAAGTTCTCTTTAACGTCTCATCCTAGTTAGGCTAAAATCCAAGAGAGCGGTACTCTCTATGCGTCAACCGATTTGTCTTTGTGTTTGATAATTCCGTTCAGGATCACCGTAATTAAAATTATGACGGCTCCAATATAAAACGAAGAACTCATTTTTTCTTTTTCGCCTATGATGAAATAAGCCAAAATTATTCCGTAAACCGGTTCTAAGTTTGTAGTAAGCATTACCGTATAAGGACTCAGTTTTTCCATTACCTTCACAGATGCCGTAAACGCATAGGCGGTACAAATCGAAGCCAAAATTAACAGCAGCATCCAGTTATTGAAGGACAGAACAAAGAAGTCAAGCGAGAATTTGTTTTGGTACAAAAAATAAATCGAGATAAAGAAAACTCCAGAAATGAACTCATAAAAAGAGATTACCGAGCTATCATGATTTTGAATCAGCTTTCCGTTCATCAGTGTGAACAATACTCCCAGAATGATAGAAATCAAAGCGTATATCATTCCTTCAAGGTAGCTAACCTCGACTTTCATTATCATTCCGAGTCCACCAATTATGATAAGGCCAAAGAACACTTCATACCACAGTACTTTTCTCCCATAAAAAATAGGCTCTAGCAGTGACGCAAAAAAAGCACCCAATGAAAAAACAGAAAGTGTTATGGAAACATTAGAAACATGTATGGCATGGAAAAAAAAGACCCAGTGCAAGGCAATCAACAAACCCACGAAAATCAGTTTCAAAAAAGATTTTACGGGAATTCGGAAGGATTTTTTCTTTAACACGATAAAAGCGGATAAAAATACCGCTGCAAGCAGCATTCGATACCAAACTATAGCATCGGCAGTAATGGAAATTAATGCGCCCAGAACGGCCGTAAAACCCCAGATGAACACAATCATATGGAGATTTAAGTAACTTTTGAATTTATCGTTTTGCATTCCGTAGTAAAAATATAGCTAAAATTCCGAAAATTAGATTAGGAAACCAAACCGCAATAAGAGGAGAAAAACTCGATTTTTCAGCAAGTACCCCAAATATTTTGTCAAAAAACACATAGGCAAATGCTAATGCAATTCCTATGGTAAGATTCATTCCCATTCCTCCCCTTCGCTTCATTGAAGAAACAGAAACAGCAATTATCGTCAAAATGAAGGCCGACACCGGCACGCTGAACTTCTTATACAAAACGACCATATAGACGTTTATGTTAGAAGAGCCACGCTGCTTTTCCTTGTCAATAAAATCGTATAGTTCAGTTAAACTTAAGGTTTCGGCTATATAGATCACAGGAGTCAAATCTTCTAGGTCAAAACTAAACTTTTCGTTTTTCTCTGGCATTTTCTCTATTTTATCTCCCAATGACCCCACGGTTCTTTTTGTATAATCATACATAGTGTAGGTGCTGTCTTTTGGATTCCATTTTATCCTGCTAGCTGTAATTTTAGAAACCAGTTTCTCTTTCTTAAATTTCTCTAAGGCAAAATTAAAAGCTAATTTAGATACGGGATTGAAACTGTTGACATAAAGAAACTCATTATCATTAATTTGCCTGTAGACGTCTGTATTGTCTCCCCGCACCTGATCTTGCCCTCCCCCTTTTAAGTAGGTGTATCTAAAGTTGTTAAAGCCTTCGCTAGATGCAGGAACCACCCAAAACCCCATCAGTAAAACAAAAACCGAAATAATCGAGGCCCCAATAATGTAGGGTCTTAAAAATCGTGAAAATGAAATTCCAGAACCTAAAATGGCAATAATTTCGGTATTATTAGCCAGTTTAGAGGTAAACCAAATTATAGATAAAAACAGGAATATCGGAAATAAGGAGTTGGCAAAATAGATCGTAAAATGAAAATAATAAATCGCAATTTCCGTTAACGGAATTTTGTTTTCTATCATTTTATTCACCTTCTCAGATACATCAATAACAATCCCAATAGGTATAAACATCAATAACATGGCCGCAAAAGTGGCTAAGTATCTTTTCAGAATGTATCTATCTATTATTGTCAGCATAAGAGTATATTAGGTTATTCGTTTAAATCAATTAACCGAATAAACGATTAATCACTTCAACCAATTTTATAATCGCTGGTTCATATTCTTTACCATCATTTCTTTCCACGGTCTGAAATCGCCCGCTAAGATATGTTTTCTGGCCTCACGAACCAACCACATATAAAACCCCAGGTTATGAATCGTAGCAATTTGTTTTCCCAGAAATTCATTGGCAGCAAACAAGTGACGCAAATACGCTTTCGTGTATTCCGTGTCCACATAAGTGATGGCCATTTCGTCGATTGGCGAAAAATCATCTTCCCATTTTTTGTTCTTGATATTGATCGTCCCGTTAGCAGTAAACAACATTCCGTTTCTGGCGTTACGCGTAGGCATAACACAGTCAAACATATCAACCCCAAGGGCAATGTTTTCCAAAATATTAATTGGAGTTCCCACACCCATCAAATAACGGGGTTTATCTTCTGGTAAAATTTCGCAAACTATTTCCGTCATGGCGTACATTTCCTCAGCAGGTTCTCCTACCGAAAGTCCACCAATAGCGTTTCCTACTTGGTTTGAATTGGCAATATATTCCGCTGATTGCTGACGTAAGTCCTTATAGCAACTTCCTTGTACAATAGGAAAAAAAGCTTGATCGTATCCGTATTTCACGGGTACTTTATCTAAATGATTCACACATCGGTCTAACCAGCGGTGTGTCATTTTCATAGAGCGTTTTGCATAATTATAGTCACAAGGGTAAGGTGTACATTCATCAAAAGCCATGATAATATCAGCACCAATGGTACGCTGAATTTCCATTACATTCTCTGGTGTAAAAAAGTGGTAAGAACCGTCAATGTGCGATTTAAACTTCACCCCTTCTTCCTTTATTTTTCGGTTTGCTGAAAGTGAATACACTTGGTATCCACCAGAATCGGTCAGAATGTTCCTGTCCCAATTCATGAATTTATGCAATCCACCCGCTTTCTCCAGGATTTCCGTTTGCGGACGCAAGTATAGGTGGTAGGTGTTTCCCAAGATAATATCTGGGTTTATATCTAGTTTCAGTTCCCTCTGGTGCACCCCTTTTACTGAGGCTACAGTACCCACAGGCATAAAAATTGGTGTTTCAATCACACCGTGATCAGTAGTAATGCTTCCCGCTCTAGCTCTGGACTGCGGGTCTTTTTTTAATAAATCAAACTTCATAATACCATTTTTCTACCGATTGTTCGGCGCGCAAAGATAGGTTAATTTGAAACCAGCATCAAATAAATGTTTTTCTACAAATGAAATAAAAAAGCATCCCGAAAGCGACCGGAATGACAAACAAAGTTTAAATACATTTTCGGAAGAAAACCAGAGAACTAGATCAATTTAAAAATGAAGTAGCATTTAGAAATTCCAATTTAATAATGGTTTAAAAGCATTTTTTTTTCTGAAATAAAGAACCTTAAATTATCTGGGCGTCCCCTCCGCCAAAACTTCGGTCAGGCTATTCGCTATATTCCCGATAAGAAAAACTGCGGCTAAAAAAGGCCTTGTTTTTCTAAATCGGGAGATGCCGCTGCTATCCTTGACGCAAAGAACTGAAACACCAAAAAAACTATTGCAATAGCAAAACAGGATTTGCAAAAAGTAAATTGACATTACCTACAAATCGTTATGGCATATAACTATTAAAGAACAAAGCTGGCTAACTCGGTATGCTGGAATTATTAGCCAATAGCAGTAGCAAGGCTACCAAAATTTACAGCCCGCAAACACAAAAATCCTGCTACAAATAAAAAGTTCATTTGCTGTTTCATAAGATAATTAGTATATATTTGATGATCGATAAGACTTACTCTAGTCAGACCTATCTACCCGAAATTGGGGGTGATAGGTCTGATTTTATCAGACCTCTAAACAAGATAGCAATAATTTTAGAAAACAGAACTATGAAGAGAACAACAAAAGTAATTTTAATATTTTTTATTTCATTTTTCGTAAACGGACAATCAATTGACGAGCCATTTACGCAGATGGAAATGAAGCAAGATTTTGAAATTTTTAAACAAATATCAAAAAAAGCAAATTCAGGACTTTTTAAATACCGAACCAAACAACAAATTGACAGTATTTACAATTGGGGTAATCAACAAATTGAAAAAGCTAAATCTTATCGGGATTTTTACAACCTAATTTGCACAATTTCTAACTTTGAAGGAAGTTTGCACAATGATGTTTTTTTACCAAAAAAATATGCTGAAAATTTGAAAAATGAAACTTATGGTTATTTTCCATATCCTATTAAATGGATTGATGACAAATGGCTTGTAAATATTGATGGTAAACATATTCCTTTGGGTTCTGAAATTGTTGAAATAAACGATACAAAAATCGAAAAAATCATTCCTGAACTTTATAAATATTATTCGACTGATGGAAACAATCTAACAGGTAAAAGAATAGGTTTAATGACTAGTTTCTCAAAATATTACAGACTTCATTATGGATTAACAAAATCATTCAATATAAGTTGTATAAATTCTTCTACAAAAAAGTTAGAAACTAAAAGTGTTGAAAGTATTGGCAATAAAGCGTATTTTGAAAATTTCAATAAGATCCATTCAATGCCATTAGACGTATTTCGTTTTGCCAATCTAAAAGAAAACCAAAAGTATAATTACAAACAACTGGATTCATTAACTGGTATTCTAACCGTTCATACTTTTGCTATGGGAAATGAAACTACCAATGAACATAAAAAATATCAACAATTTTTAGATAGTATTTTCATTGATATTAAAGATAAGAATATTAAAAACTTAATAGTAGATGTTCGTAATAATGGTGGTGGACAAGACCCAAATGATTTAATTACTTATTCTTATTTAACCAATAGAAATTTTCAAGAGAACAAAGAAGCGTGGATAAGCTTTAAGAAAATTCCATTGATAAATTATTATAATATTAGAATACCAAAATTTATTAGACCATTAGTCGTTGGCAAGTACAACAAACAGTTTCAAAAAGAATTTCCATTAGAAAAAGATGAAAAATTTTATCAAGATGAAAATTCGGACGACCATAAAACTAGAGCCCCAAATCAAAATGCCTTTACTGGCAATGTTTATTTGTTAACAAGTCCAAGAATTGCATCAGCAGGAAGTCTTTTTGCAGCGATGTTAGCAGGAACTGAAAATACAATAACTATTGGAGAAGAAACGATGGGTGGATATTATGGACACAATGGACATTCACCATTAGAATATAAATTACCAAAATCAAAAATCGTAATAAAATTTTCAGTTGTTAATTTAGAACAAGATGTTCCCAAAAAAGAAAATCAAAAAAAAGACAGAGGTATATTACCCGATTATGAAGTCACTCAAACTTTTAATGACTTCATAAATAATATTGACACACAAATGATTTTTACATTGGACTTAATAAGAAAAAAATAAAAACTGGTGTTTACACGGGTTTTGCGTCAGGCGCGCTGAAGGGCAAAATTCAATGGCAGTTTTTCAATTAAACTTTAGTAATAAAACTAGCTTTTGTGCTTCGATTTCCCGCCCGAGCGCAAAGCCCCAAAACATTGTATGTAATTTGTCAAAAGTAAGTATAATGAACTCTAATTAAAATGGCTGAATTCAAGTTACTAATGCAACTTTTTGGTTAAACATATAATTTGGTGTTTCAAAATTAAATCTTTTTCTCG
>NZ_JBGQOE010000040.1:0-17174 GCF_052113685.1 Flavobacterium sp. W22_SRS_FP1 | reverse complement strand
AAAAATAGTGAGTTGAAAAATGTACATGGTTATGATAGAGCAATATCATATGGCATTACCAATATGCAAATGCAAGGTGCAATAGCAATTTTCGCAGTCAACTTAAAAAGAATACTCAAATTAATGTAGGAAAATCAAAGCTACATGCGCAGTACACTCAATGAGCCTATAAAAGTCAAAAATTGACTCATATAACCTATAATAAAAAACAGTTGTAAAAATTAAAACGCTCATAAAGGATCTTTAAAATCCTGTTATAAGCGTTTTTTTATTGTCTAAAAAACGACTCTAATCAAAATAAGTGAAGTTTTTCAGTGCCCTCGTTTAAAACTGAAACGGTTTTTTTATATCTTCAAAAAATATTTAAATTCTATAATTCAATTGTGATTGCATTTAGTAATAGCTGGGCTGTTGCTTCATTTGTAGCTATTGGCACGTTATCAACATCACACGCAACATATTTATGTCTACTTCAGAGCTTGGCTGGCCAAAGGATCTTTAAAAAACAAAACCATTTTTGTTTTTTCCTCTGCAACTTTAGCATCACCTCCCATATCACGAAAGTATTTTTTTAACTTTAAATCCTGCACTTTCAGCTTTACTGCAGGTTGTCAAAGTAGCTACGCGTTTTATTTTCTAGTTTTGTAAAATGATACTGTTTTTATTCAAAAACTGCACCATATCTGCTTTTTTAAAATCATAGGAAATAATTGCTATTCCCATAGATACCCTTCTTTTATTTATTTGCTATATGATATGCAATTAATCCGTCAATTGGCCTACGCAAAACATTTCCCAGTTTCATATCATACTTATCAAAAGTCTGTTGTAGCTCATCTTTCAGATAGAAAGCAATAGATCCTACAAAGTGTACGGGAACTTCCTTACAGTTATCATATTGTCTTATATAATTTTTGACAAAAGATTTCATTCCCTTCATAATAATTTTTTTACACAAATCATGTTCTTTGTGCTGAATTAAAAATTTTGCAAAAGTCGCTAGATAAGCATTAGGATTTGCTTCCTTATATAATTTACTTTTAATAAAGTCAGGATCTAAATCATATTCTTTTTCAAATGCTTCTGCTAATTCCTGTGGCATTTTATTGAAGTAATACTTTCTAATTAATTCTTTTCCTAAAACATTCCCACTACAATCATCCATTACGATATATCCCAATGATTGTACTTTTTGATGCAATTCTTTTCCATCAAAATAGCTACAATTTGATCCAGTTCCTAAAATTGAAACAATTGCTTTTTGTCCTTTAGGAGTAGTTGCATATACTGCTGCATATGTGTCTTCTTCTACTGAGATAATTGCATTTGGAAAATAACTTTGAAAAGTTTGGGATAAATTCATTTTCATCCTATCAGTTCCACAACCTGCGCCATAAAAGAATAAATGAGTTGCATTTTTTTTATTCTGTAAAATATCAAAACGATCATTTAATCGTTCAACAATTTCATTATTTTCGAGTATTTCGGGATTTAATCCTAAGGTTTGGGTAGTAAATAATATTTTCCCATCATCATCTATCGAAATCCAATCGGCTTTCGTAGAACCACTATCAACTATTAATCTCATCTTTTAAGGTTTTTGGTTTTTGAACTTTGGTTTTGTTTCTATTTTTTAATCAAAAAAATATCATCAAAATATAAATTGATACAATATAAGAAGAAAAAAGAAAAATCCCGTTAAAATTGAATAACGGGATTTCTAAATATATTAAAGATTATTTTAATGCAGAAATGTGCACTGCTAAATCAATCAATTTACTCGAATAACCATATTCGTTATCGTACCAAGAAATGATTTTAAAGAAAGTAGAATTCAATCCAATTCCAGCATTAGCATCAATAATAGATGTTCTTGAATCTGAAACAAAATCCTGAGAAACAACAAGGTCTTCAGTATATCCTAAAATACCTTTCATGCTAGTTTCAGAAGCATTTTTCAATACTGCCATTATTTCTTCGTAAGAAGTTTCTTTGGCAACTTTCACAGTTAAATCTACTGCTGAAACATCAGTAGTAGGGACACGGAAAGCCATACCAGTTAATTTTCCATTTAATTCAGGAATAACTTTACCAACTGCTTTTGCAGCACCTGTAGAAGAAGGAATGATGTTTACACTAGCAGCACGTCCACCTCTCCAGTCTTTTCTAGAAGGACCATCAGTTGTCATTTGAGTTGAAGTTGTTGCATGAACTGTAGTCATTAAAGCTTCTACAATGCCAAAATTATCATTAATAACTTTAGCTAACGGAGCTAAACAGTTAGTAGTACAAGATGCGTTAGAAACAATCAAATCAGAAGCTTTAGCTTCAGTATGATTCACTCCCATTACAAACATTGGAGCATCACCAGATGGAGCTGAAATAATTACTTTCTTTGCACCGCCTTTTATATGCTCATTTGCCGTTTCGATAGTTGTAAAGAAACCAGTGCACTCTGCTACTACATCAACATCAACTTCATTCCATTTCAAGTCAGCTGGATTTCTTTCTGCCGTAATACGAATGTTCTTTCCGTTTACAAAAAGTTGTCCTTCTTTAACTTCAACTGTACCATTAAAACGGCCGTGAACTGAATCATATTTCAATAAGTAAGCTAAATGATCGACGTCTAATAGATCATTGATTGCTACTACCTCAACATTGTCTCTATTAAAAGACTCTCTAAAAACAATTCTTCCTATTCTACCGAAACCGTTTATTCCTAATTTTACTTTTGACATTTTTTTTTGTTTTTTTTTATTGTTTTTTTTAACCTCTTCAAAACCTACTTTGCTATCAATAAGCTTTTCCTTACTATTATGTTGACATTATGTCTGAAACTCTCAATAATTCTCTATCTATTTCTGTTTTACCCTTTATTGCTTGTTCTAATGGCGTCAGTGTCACCTTATCATTTTGCAAACCAACCATATAATTTGATTTCCCTTCTAATAATGATTCGACTGCTTTCACCCCTAACCTACTGGCCAAAACTCTATCAAAACAAGATGGGGATCCACCTCGCTGCATATGACCCAAAACAGAAACTCTAACATCATATTCGGGTAAATTTGCCTCTACATAATCTTTTAATTCAAATACGTTTTTTCCAATTTTGTCACCTTCAGCAATTACCACAATACTTGAAGATTTCCCTGAGGCTTTACTTTTTTGTAATGAATCTAGCAATCTATCTAATCCCAAATCTTCCTCGGGTATTAAAATCTCCTCTGCTCCTGCTCCAATTCCTGCATTCAAAGCAATATGACCTGCGTCTCTACCCATAACTTCAACAAAAAATAGTCTGTTATGTGAACTTGCTGTGTCTCTAATCTTATCAATAACTTCGACAACTGTATTTAAGGCAGTATCATACCCTAATGTGTGGCTGGTGCCAAATATGTCATTATCGATTGTTCCGGGTATTCCCATTACAGGAAAATCAAATTCCGTATGAAATATCATACCTCCCGTAAATGTTCCGTCTCCTCCAATCACAACTAAAGCATCTATGCCTGCTTTCAAAAGATTTGCATGCGCTTTTTTTCTTCCTTCTGGAGTTCTAAACTCAAGAGACCGAGCAGATTTTAAAACAGTACCTCCTTTATTGACAATATTATTTACGCTACGGGGTCCCATTTCTTTGAAGTCGCCTTCAATCATTCCCTGGTACCCTCTATAAATTCCTATACATTCTATGGCGTGGTAAGCACAGGTTCTTACAACCGACCTAATGGCGGCATTCATACCAGGAGAATCACCACCAGAAGTAAGAACCCCAATTTTCTTTATTGTTTTTGGCATTATTTAAGTATTAAAGTGTAAAATTAGCAAACATATTGCACTTTATGCATTATGTTTTTACTAATTAAGGTAAGTGAACTAAATTCAAACGTTATCGTTGATAAGTTTTATTAAAATAAAAAAAAGACGGTTTTTTTCCACAAAAGTTGTTTTTTCTAATTTTAATTTGATAATTAACTAATAATGAACCCAAATAAGATCTGCTTGCCTACAATTATCGAAAATTAATACATGAAATTCAAACTCTATTTTTTATGTAATTGGAAAATCCTGATATCCCTTTGCAATGTGTCGTTTTGAACAAATATCTTCGCACGATAAATAGTCAAAACCTTAATATACAATTAAATGAGTTACTTCCTTATATAAGTTCGTTCTAGGAAATGAACTGATTAAATGTAGATTAAAAGTTGTCCGCTAACGACCCCCCGAATAGGGATTAATCTTCCTCGGGAATTATTGCTTCTAGGCTTTTTTTTGGAATTTCGGCTCGAGGACCTTTGGGCTTCGTAAAATTAATATATTCCGGTGCTAAATTCGAATCTTGAAACTGTTCAGGAGCTGCTTTTGCAATCCCTAATAGATGTCTTTTAAATATTGTATTAACCAGTTCTTTGAAAGTATCAAAATCTACCTCATACGATACACCTACCCCTTGAGTATACCCAATCCCTTGTCCTATATAATTAATATCATTTTCCCTATTAAAAAGTCTCAAGTTAAGAGTTCCGTCTTCATTAACTCGATATTGAATTTCTAAATCCCCGACAATTGCAGACTCATTTATACCACCAAAAGGGACACCCACTTTTCCATTAATTGTAATCCTTTCGTTAATTTTTGATGAAATGGTGGCTACAAATCTACCGTCAGTCTCTCTTCCTATCCTTCGGTCTGCAGAGATGTAATTAAGACCAACCTTAAATTTTTCATTATCTGATTGAATTATCCCTCCCAATAAACTAGAAGCGGTTTCGAACAAGCTTCCAGAAAAATCAGACTGATTAACTCCCTCAGAACTCAAAAAACCACCTGAAGATAATAAATATAGTGCTTGTGTTTGTCTCACATCCTTATCATTAAGTTTGTATTGAATCTCTGACTTTAATACATTACTAACTGTAGGAAACTCAATGTTGAAATCGGGTTCTGGGCTCGCCAAATCGCCATGAATACCAATGATTACATCAACTGCCACCTTTCTGCTAAATGATGAGTTTTCTAATAAAACAGCTGGGTTTGCAATCGTTTTATAAACCGCTTCTAAATTCAATTGTGCTTTCATTGGATTCCCTTCCCATATAATAGAGCCACCCTTTCTTACGTCAAATTTCTTGTCTACCAGACCTCCATATTTAAAGTTATAACTCCCTTCATATGCCTGAAAATCCCCCCACATATTAAATTTTCCTAATGTGTTTATTTTAAATAGTAATGACCCAAAACCTTTTCCTTTCATTCCATGCCCTGAATTTCTATCTAAAATTACTTCAATTTCAGCTTCGGGAGTGATATCGAGATCAAACTCTAGTTCAAGTCCCTTATATCCTCGAGTATCCTCTACGATTCCCATTTTTATATTGTACTTTTCTTTTTCAGTCAAAAAATGAACGAAAGCATTCTCGCTAACGCTTTCAGCGGAATTAATCGGTATTTTAATTTCAGTCCCTTTTTCGGATTTTGCCTCAACCTTAATAAACAAACCGTTAATTGGGCCTTTAATGGTAGCACTACCATCAATAAATGCAGTGCCATAATAAGCAGCATCTTCTCTATCTTTAGTGTCGAGTACGAGCAATCTTGGCGCTTCAATCCCTAAATCAAATTTCCAATCCGCAAAATTATTATGTTCAATAATTCCATTAAGTAAGCCTTTTGTACCAAATTTTGAATCGGTTAATGTATTGCTTCTAAACAAAAACCTTTGATTGGTAAGATCAACAACTGAGCGGTCATCTAATAAATAGTCAACATTCAAATAAGGTATCGTCAAACCCGCATCATCTAGATAAAGACGCCCATTAATATCTGGCTTATCCACGTTTCCGCTGATTGTGGCATTTCCAGTAACCAAGCCCCTAATATTTGATACTACATCCCCGCCTAGTGAGTTTAGCAATCCCAAATTAAATTTAGCCAATTTTAAATTCATATCAAGAACCGTTTCTTTGTTTACGATTTTAAAATACCCTTGGGCATTGAGAGATTCTAAACTTTCATTTTCTAATAAAGAATTTATAGTAAATTTCTCTAAGTTTTGATCCCCTTCAATATCGAATTTAAAAACTCCCAGATCGGTTTCATTAATATTTAAATGATCTATAACTAATGATGCCGTTGGTTTATAGACTTCATTATTTTGTTTGAAATTTACAGCTCCATTTATGTTTCCATTAAATACAAATTTACCTGTTGCTGGAGTAATTCTAAACAAATCAACATCTTTAAAACTTAATTTTAAATCCTTGTTTATTTTATCTTTAATGGTTCCCTCCAGCGACATTGCCTGATTCTCGTGAGACAGTATGATGTCGTCTATGCTGAAGTTTTTAAAAGACTTATCAAACACAATCTGATTGTTTGGGGTTTCATTTTCATTCAAATACCATAGGTAATCCTTAAATTTCATCTCGGACTTATTGATTCCTACCACATTTTCATTATTCTTATTTATGGTATGGTAAAGGTTCAAGTTAAAATAATCCTCCCCTTGCGAACCTCCTTTAAATTCAGATCTGAAGAATAAGGTGTCTTTCATGGTTACATTTATTAAACTGAAATCACGAATTTTATAGTATTTGGTTTTGATACTGTCCAACTCTATATAAGCATTGTAAAGCGGATTTTTGTTATCTACTGATACGCGGATATTATCGAGTATGTTTTGTGAAGCGATAATTTGTGGCGAATTAAAATTTAGTTTAAATTCCTGCATATCGGATTTGATGTTTCCTTTTACTACAGTATTTGACCCTATGGAAATTTCTGGATAAAATATTTCGACTATTTTATTATAAATAGTGAAATTAAACTTCAAAAACTGTCCTCTATTTACCTTGTTGGGCTCGTAGTTCGTATACAAACTACCCAAAGAGTTCTTAACTAAATTCTCTACTTGATCAAATTGAAATTTACCTACAATTTCACCTTTAACAATATCAGGAGAGTTTACCGCAATTGTACGTATCCTATCTTGATCAAAACTGGAGTTAATATTAAAATCATCAAAACGGTAAGTGTCCTTTTCGTTTTGATACGATGTTTTTTTTATAAAAACGTTTCCTTCAAGATTTTCAATTGTATTCCCACTCACTTGAACAACGACATCTCCTTTAAAAATTGAAATGGAATCCCTGACCAGTTTTAACTTGTGCAAATCTGCATTTACAACATTGATGTGAAAATCATATTTATTATCCTTATTGCTTAAATCGACGAGACCATCAAAGTTCATATTAAGATTCGGGTCGTTTACCGAAATTTGTCCCTTGTAGTTAGGAGCCTTTAAATTCCCATTTAACACTATGTTGCTATAAGTGTAGCCATTAAAGTCTATTTTGGTAACATCTCCTTTTATGGCAGTATTTAAATATTTTTCAGTAAAACCAATACCATCAAAATCGATATTCATACTTACTTTTCCTAAATCATTTCGTTCTAGTAAAGTTCCAACATCAAAATCTTCTAGAACAATTTTACCTAGATAAGACGCTTTGTCAATAACGTCAATACGTTTCATCTCCAATTGCGATTGTACTTTTCCTATCTCGGTAACCATCGAAAAATCAGCATCAAGGATAGTTGCAGTTAACTGAGAGTTTCCTTTTAAACTAAAATTCCCTAATTTTTTTAGCTCTTTAGGTAATTTTTTACCTAGAACATTTGGAAGTAAGCGTCCCAAGTTTTCATAGCTACTCGAGATTTTTTCAAATCTCCCGTTCATGTAAAATCTTTGTTCCTCTTTCCCAAACAGGTTTTTGAAGTTTATATCAGCGATTAATTGAGATCTATTAGAGTCGACAAGCACCAATTTTGTAACATTTAAATTGTTTAATGTTCCTTTAATTCTTGCTTTAATTGTAAAATATTGATTCTTGCCTAATTCATCATAAAAATGTCTAATATCGTTAGAGGCCAATCTTGAAGATTTAATCTTCGCGTCAAACTGTACCTTATCCGTAAAATTCGAAAAGTCCTCTATCTTATAGTTTAAAACGACATCAGCTTTAAGTTTTGATTCCTTCGTAGATAAATCTAGTTCTTCAAGCTTTATACTTTTTTTAGTGTAACTAAACTTAGAACTCAGATCCACTACATATAAACCACGATGGTCCTGAAATGACATGCTATTAATCGTAGTTTTGACCTTTGGACCATATATTATAAAATCGCTAATACTGGTATTGAGCCTTGCAAAGTCAATATCTTTAGGGTTTTCCTTATTCTCATCTGTCAATATAAAGTGCCCATTAGAAATGATTGCTCTATTTGATTTTAGCAAGAAAGGTTTGTCAGATGGTTTTCCAGTATCAAAAGCATTTATGAATTTATCAATATTGGTTTCTTTTTCGTTCTTATAAGTTTTCAAATTAAATAACAAGCCGTCTAACCGTATAGTGCCAAAAATCAAATCACCGTCCAATATTTTTTTTCCTCCTAAAATATTAGTGCTAATAATCTTAGAGTAAATTAGTGTATCTTTATGATGGTCTAAAATTAAAACATTCTTAAATTTTACACCTCCAAAAACAGAAACTCTAATTCCTCCAATAGCAATATCAGTACCGTAGTCTTTATTAATACTACTAGCAAAATATTGAGCTATTTTAGTCTGAATAAAAGGCATCGAAAGTGCAATACCAAGTACCAATAATAGTACGATAAGCCCAAGAATAAAACGGAAAATTATTTTAATGAGTTTTTTGATACCTATCTGTTATTATATTTTTTTAATAATTCAATTTGCCCAAGGAAAGATCGGCACCTTTAATAAAAATTCTTTAATTTTGGCTGCGCCGTAAAAATAAAAAAATAAAAACGGCCTGTCAAATATAATTCAAAATTTGTGCCCTTTTATGCAAAATCCCGAGGTTTTTATTTTAGCAATTGAAAGTTCCTGTGATGACACAGCAGCAGCAGTTTTACATAACGATAAAGTACTATCTAATGTTGTTGCTAATCAATTAATTCACACTCAATATGGCGGAGTTGTGCCAGAATTAGCTTCTCGTGCACATCAACAAAATATTGTCCCCGTAATTGATGCTGCGCTTCGCAATGCAAACATTAAAAAGGAACAATTGTCAGCAATAGCATTTACTCAAGGCCCCGGATTAATGGGGTCGCTTTTAGTTGGAAGTTCTTTTGCCAAATCAATGGCTCTAGCCCTGGAGATCCCCCTTATTGCAGTAAATCATATGCATGCTCACATTTTAGCACATTTTATTGGTGAAGAAGGATATGAAAAACCGAGTTTCCCTTTTTTGGCATTGACAATTAGTGGCGGCCATACTCAAATTGTAGAAGTAAAAGATTATTTTGACTTAACCATTATTGGAGAAACAACTGATGATGCAGTAGGAGAAGCTTTTGATAAAAGTGCAAAAATCCTTGGGTTACCCTATCCTGGTGGACCCCTAGTTGACAAACATGCGCAATTGGGAAATCCAAAAGCTTTTGTGTTTACAAAACCAAAAGTACCCGGATTGAATTTTAGTTTTTCAGGCCTTAAAACAGCCATTTTATACTTTGTCCAAAAGAAAAAACTAGACAACCCCAATTTTATAGAAGAGAATTTAAATGATATTTGCGCTTCAATACAATACACCATAATTGAAATTTTGATGGACAAATTAAAATTAGCCGTAAAAGAAACTGGCATAAAGCAAGTTGCTATTGGCGGAGGTGTTTCAGCCAATTCTGGTATTAGAAAAACCTTGAAAGAAGCCGAACAAAAATACGGTTGGAAAACATTTGTTCCAAAATTTGAATACACCACCGATAATGCTGCAATGATAGGAATTGTAGGTTATCAAAAGTTTTTATCCCAAAAATTTGAAACATCAACCGTTGTTTCAAAAGCACGAATTCAATTCTAAGTTATGCAATTATTTTACAATCCAAATATCGACGAGACTACTGAAACCTTTTCTTTTGACAAAGAAGAAAGCAAACATATCATAAAAGTGTTGCGAAAAAAAGACAGTGACACCTTATTTGTAACCAATGGATCAGGCTGTTTGTTTGAAACTGAAATCACATTGGCTTCCGAAAGTAAATGTACCGTTAAAGTTATTTCATTCGAAAAAAAACCAGCCTCAAAATTCCACTTGCATCTTGCAGTTGCACCGACAAAAATGAATGATCGTTTTGAATGGTTTCTGGAGAAGGCAACCGAGATTGGCATTAATGAAATTACTCCTATCATTTGTGATCGTTCTGAACGAAAAGTCATCAAAAATGACCGCTTTGATAAGATTATTTTGACCGCCATGAAGCAGTCCAATGAGTTATATCTCCCCAAATTGAATGAAGCTGTTACTTTTAAAGAGTTTTTGAAACGTGAAAATGACGGATCACTATTGATAGCACATTGCGAAGAAACAGATAAGAAAACATTGAAGCAAGTTTTAAAACCTAATGAAAGTGTCACCATGCTCATCGGTCCGGAAGGTGATTTTTCGGAGAAAGAAATCGCATTGGCAATAGAAAATAAATATGTACCTGTTTCACTAGGAAATACAAGACTAAGAACAGAAACCGCAGCGATAGTGGCCTGTCACAGCATCGTTTTCTTTAATGAAGAATAACCCTACTTAGAAAGGAATTATGAAAAAAATATATTCAGTTTTACTATTAATTTCTATCGCTTCTTTTTCTCAAGAAATCGCATTGGTAAAATATAGTGGCGGTGGAGATTGGTATGCCAATCCCACATCGCTTCCCAATTTGATTAAATATTGCAATGCCAACATCAATACCCACATAAACACAAAACCAGCTACCGTAGAACCTGGAAACCCGGCTATCTTTTCCTATCCATTCCTACATATGACAGGTCACGGGAACGTTGTTTTTAGTGATTCAGATTTAAGTAATCTGAATAAATATTTGCTTTCTGGAGGGTTCCTTCATATTGATGACAATTACGGAATGGACCAATATATTAGAAAAGAAATTAAGAAAATATTTCCAAACAATGACTTGATTGAAATACCTGCAAATCATGCCATTTTTCAAAAACCATTTCTTTTTACAAACGGATTACCCAAAATACATGAACACGACGGAAAGCGTCCGCAGGCGTTCGGGATTTTTTTAGAAAATAGGCTAATGTTACTTTATACATTTGAGTGCGACTTAGGTGATGGTTGGGAAGACCCAGAGGTACACAATGACCCGACTACCGTTCGCGATAAGGCACTAAAAATGGGCGCTAATATTATCAACTATATCTTTAATAATTAAAAAAAAGTCTTCAAATCATAATAATTGATTATACTCTTATCAGGCTTAAGTAGCTGTAATACGTCCCAAAATAATCTAGAAAGAAAATATTTATTGGTATTTAAAAATACCGCTGCAACTTGCAGACAACATCTTTTTATAAAAAAAACTCCTCTTAGAATTTTGAAATCTGATAATTGTTCGACAAAGAACGAAACAAAAGTGGAACATTAATTTTTAGCAGCAATTTATATGCTAAACTTTAAAGCTATATTGTTCTATAAAAACAGATGCTGAAAATTACACCTACAGAGACGGATTTGATGCAATAAGAAATCATTGACTACCAGAATAAAGAAACAAAACCTTTAAAGAAAGTCTACTCTTACAATTATTTTAATCGTTAAGGTGAGGTATAATATCGTTTAAAAGCTCTTTGTATGTAAAAATTTAAAATTATGTACGATTAAACTTATTTTTATTAAATTTTAATTATTTGTTTTACCTTCGAAAAACCCCGCCACATAAGCATAGTTAATTTTGCGATAATATATTTCTTTCAAAACCCCAAGTAAAATTTTTATTTGAAGATTATATGTTATAAAATTGTGTTCTGATTAACTATTACCATTTTTTTTAACAAATACCCCCAATTTACTATGAAAAAAATTTATTTATCCGCCGTAGCATTTATGATGTTATTTTCTTGCCAAAATGATCAAACAGATTCTACAACATTGTCAACAGTTGCAGTGGGCCAACGTGGCTGTGCTTCACAAGATGTCTTAGACGCGCAAATGAAAGCTGATCCCACTTTAGTTTTGAGAATGAATAAGATTGAAGCCTTTACGCAAAAATCGATGTTAACCAATCGTTTAGTGAATGGGAAAGTTGTAATTCCAGTAGTGGTAAACGTACTCTACAGGACTGCAGAAGAAAATATTTCTGATGCCCAAATTCAATCACAAATAGATGTACTGAACGCAGATTACAATGCGACAAACTCTGATTTCAATAGTATTCCTTCTGAGTTTGCTGGAGTTGCCGCAAATGTTGGAATTACTTTCGAACTAGTTAATATTATTAGAAAATCAACGAACAAATCTTCTTGGGGAACCAGAGATGTAATGAAAAATGGGAAAAGAGGTGGAATAGATGCCACGGACCCAACAACGACACTCAACATGTGGGCATGTACCATCGGTGGTGGAATTTTGGGCTATGCCCAATTTCCTGGTGGTTCTAATGCAACAGATGGTGTTGTAATTGACTCTCATTATTTTGGAAAATCAGCTGCTGCAAGCTATCCTTACAATTTGGGAAGAACTGGTAGTCATGAAGTGGGTCACTGGATGAACCTAAGACATATTTGGGGTGATGCTTCTTGTGGAAACGATTTAGTTTCTGACACCCCTGTGCACAAAACTTCTAACTACGGAGTACCGATATATCCTTACGAAAGCACTTGTTTGCCTGCTCACAATGAAATGACGATGAACTATATGGACTATACTGACGATAGAGGTATGTATATGTTTACAAACGGTCAAAAATCAAGAATGTCTGCTTTATTTGTTTCCGGTGGGGCTAGATCTGGTTTCGGTAGCTAACAGTACCAAAACAATAAAAAATAAAAACTCGCTACTTGTTAGCGAGTTTTTTTATCTTTACGCCCAAATAATAAACTACGATATGACTACATCCAAAACCATTTCAAATGGTATTCTTCGCGCTTTATTAACAGTCGTATTAAGCAGTTTAATTTTTTACTTTTTCTATAAGATCCAGTCTGTATTAATTTATCTGGCGGTTTCACTTATTCTAACATTGATTGGGCTTCCTATTTTACAGTTTTTCAAAAAGCGGCTAAAATTCAATCATTTTTTTGCATCTACTGCAACAATCGTTATATTTATACTAATTATCCTAGGGTTCTTGATGATGTTTATTCCCTTGATCTTATCCCAAGGTCACAACTTGTCGCTACTCAATACAACCGAAATTGAAAATAACATAGTACAATTAATGAATCAATTCGCATTTTTTCTAGATAGCTATCAAATTGATTCCTCTGAAATGCTAAAAGAGGCTAATATTACTTCCAAAATAAACTTTAACCTTATCCCTAATTTTTTAAATACAATTATCGGGACAGTAAGTAGTTTTGGGGTCGGTTTTGGAGCAGTACTGTTTATTACTTTTTTCTTTTTAAAAGACCGTGTGATATTCATTAAAGGAGCTCGGAAATTAATACCAGATAGTCATGAAGATAAAATTTTGAATTCTTTAGATAAAATCAATTATCTTTTATCTCGCTATTTCATCGGATTGCTATTACAGTTGTTTATTGTCTTTATTTTATATCTGATTGTTTTAATTATTTTTGGTATTCCTAATGCCGCTATAATTGCTTTTTTATGCGCTTTGTTAAATATTATCCCATACATCGGCCCATTAATAGCGTCAATCTTAGCAGCCATTTTAACAATGATGAGTAATTTAGGTAGTGATTTTCAATCTGAACTTTTACCAACAACCATTTACGTTTTAATTGGATTTTGGATTATTCAAATCATCGACAACAACTTGTCACAGCCGATAATTTTTTCTAAAAGTGTTAGTTCGCATCCATTGGAAATATTCCTCGTGATATTGATTGCTGGTTATCTTTTTGGTATTTTAGGTATGATCGTTGCCGTTCCCTTTTACACGATAATAAAAGTAATGGGTAAAGAGTTCTTTCCAGAGAACATGATTATTCGACTCCTAACTAAAAACTTATAATTTTGGATTTAATGATTCTAAATCCAGAGATTCAAGCATTTATTGATAGTAATATTGATACCCAAATTTCTACTTTGGCTCTTAAAAAAAATCCTTTTCCGGCTATAGAATGGATTTACATATTGAACCAAATTGAAGCTAAAGCTAAAGCTAAAGACAAATTAACTAATTGGTTTTCGACTAAAAACATTATTTACCCGAATAAAATTTCAATAGAGCAAACCTCTTCAGAAAAAACAGCTTCGTACAAAGCTTCCCTTGTTTCAGGAGAATCACTAATCGATTTGACTGGCGGTTTTGGAGTAGATGATTATTATTTTTCAAAAAAAATAAAAGCTGTTGCCCATTGCGAAATCAATACTGAGCTATCAAATATAGTTAAACACAATTTCGAGCAATTAGAGGTAAAAAACATTACTTGCTATCCAGGAGATAGCTCATCAACTTTAGCAACATTAAATAGAAAGTGGGATTGGATATATATCGACCCTTCTAGACGAAATGACTCCAAAGGCAAAGTCTTCATGCTTAAGGATTGCCTACCAAATGTTCCCGAAAACCTAGACTCCTATTTTAATCATTCGAATGCTGCACTCATAAAGACCGCACCTCTTCTCGATATTACCGCAGGATTAACAGAGCTCAAATATGTAAAAACAATTCATATAGTAGCTTTAGTAAATGAAGTGAAAGAACTTTTATGGGAATTGCATCCTAATTATATAGGGGAAATCACAGTCAAAACAGTCAACATCCTGAAAGAAAAAACAGAGTCTTTTGATTTCATCTTGAATGAAGAAATCAAAAAACCCACTTATGGCTTACCAATAAAATATCTGTACGAGCCCAATAGTGCCATCATGAAATCAGGAGGGTTTGATGAAGTGGGATTGTTTTACAACTTGGAAAAGCTGCACAAACATTCTCATTTATACACATCAAAAAAACTTATTTCATTCCCGGGAAGAGTCTTTCAAATTGAAGAATCCATTCCTTATAATAAAATTGAAATGAAAACTTTTTTACAGAATAAAAAAGCAAACTGTACGACCCGTAATTTCCCAGACTCAGTTGAAAACATCCGCAAAAAATGGAAAATAAAAGAAGGAGGAAATATATATTGTTTCTTTACAACTGACATCAATAATGATAAAATTGTTTTAATTTGCAATAAAATAAAATAAAAATGAAATATCTAATTGCAGTCACTTTACTTCTTTACAGCTTTAACGCATTTGCCCAAAAACCATGCGACTATAGCACAAATGTTTCTGATTCCATTGGCGATTATAAATCAACCAGGGAATATATGATTTCCGAGAAAAATTTTGGTGACACTTCTGAATATGTATTTTTTTCATTGGTCTTAACGGACGGTTTACCAACCTTAAATGTCCAGTTAATACAAAAAAGCAAAGGGTTTTTGAAAGCAAATTGTTTTGATAAAAACTCTAAATTGTTTTTACAGCTAAATAATGGTACAATTATCACTTTACTTCATGTTGATGAAGAAAGCTGCGGCACAATGATTCGCGATGACAAAAGCTTTGACAATAGATTAACTATAGGCAACTTTATGTTTATGAAAGGTAGTCTGGAAGAGTTAAAGAGTTCTGCTGTATCCTTGATGAGAATTAAGTATTTAACAGGAACAGAAGATTATGTGATTAAAAAAGAGTTCACGTCAGAACTAAACAATCAGGTTTACGAGCCTGAAACCTATTTCATAAATAATTTACGATGTATTGAGTAATTAGTCACAATCCCATTTCACATTCGATATTTTGTCATTCAGCGCCGACTTTAAATTGTAATGCCACCATTCAGAATCAAAGGCGTTAAAGTTGGCCGTCGTCATTACTGACTTCAATAACTTTCTGTTTTCTTGCACTGTCTCAGAAGTATTAATGTAACTGTGGCTCGCTGCGATGCCGAAATAATCAAAAGGAGTTCCCATATCGAGTTCTCTCCCGCCAGCGTCGACCAAAGTGATATCAACCGCTCCTCCTCTATTATGAATAGATCCTTTTGCTGGGTCAGCCACATATATGGGATTTGAGACAATTTCCCACATCTTGTTTTGGATCTCTAAAGGTCGATAACAATCAAAAATCTTAATTCTATATCCTCTTCTGATAAATTCTTTATTGGCTTCAATCAAAGCGATGACAGTCTTTGAACGTAAATAACATTCAGCACAATCATAGACTTTCGCTTTTAGAAAGTTATCCTTGGTCGCGTATTTCATATCGTATACAAAATCATCGCTATAATCCTTTAAATTCACAAATGTAGTATCACTTGTAACCCCGATAGGATATGCCCCATTTGAAGGACTAGGGACCTGTGCCTTACAGCGGACAAACAATAAGAAGAGAACCATAACCAAAGAAAGTCTAAAAGAAGAATTCATAAACGCCTATTTTTTATAAAAATAGAATAATTGATTTAATTATACAGATTATAATAAACAAAAAAAACCGATACTAATTAAAGTATCGGTTTAAGTGAACCCGATAGACTTTTTT
Organism: Flavobacterium sp. W22_SRS_FP1; assembly: GCF_052113685.1. Taxonomy (NCBI): domain Bacteria; kingdom Pseudomonadati; phylum Bacteroidota; class Flavobacteriia; order Flavobacteriales; family Flavobacteriaceae; genus Flavobacterium; species Flavobacterium sp. W22_SRS_FP1. The sequence continues at coordinate 612 of NZ_JBGQOE010000040.1, read as the reverse complement.
TCAAACCAAGTACTGGAATTTCTCGAAAATTTGATTGAAAAAATGCCGTAAAAAAACCCTTAATTTCTTTAGAGGTTTTTGGTACAGCTATGGGCAATGTAGCTTTAAAATCGAATCAAGTACTCTATTTTGTGATGGTTATCGGTTCGATATAAAATAAAAAAATGACCTTAAAATGAATTTAAGGTCATTGGTACTACTGTGGGCGAAATAGATTTAAAATCGAGTCAAGCGTTTGATTTATAATATTTATTTCGCTATTCCCAAAAGAGGCTAAGTTGATAAATCGTTGAGTTATCTAAGTTTCCATCCTAATACTAAACCAAACGCTACTGGTTTAATTTTTGCGTTTTTATCCGTACTGTACAATCCATTAGCTTTTCTCTCTGAGGTAGATGTTGGGTTATATCCTATGTACGACTCATCATTACCTTGGTCTAGAATAGATCCGTAACCATTTTCAAGAAACATTGCTGCATACAATGCATTTTTTCCTCTCATCTCAAATGTAAAACCCAACTCAAACATACTCATTATAATGGCCTTCGTTTGGTATTCACCTGATGCCGAATAATTGCTTTGACTACCAAAACCATACTCTGGTAAATCATC
>NZ_JBGQOE010000039.1:0-18163 GCF_052113685.1 Flavobacterium sp. W22_SRS_FP1 | reverse complement strand
TTTTCGTTTTTCCATCGTACAAAATTATAGTTTTTGATTTATAATTGTGTCCGATTATTTAAGGGGTCAATACATCAAGAATTTTAATTATTTTTTGAGCTCTTTCAACATCAGTTCTTTTATGAATTTTACCGGAGCGCTGCCATAACTTAGAAATTTTTCATGAAATTGTTTCAGCTTAAAATTGGTTCCTTGCTCTTTTTTCAACATTTCCCTAAGGTCATAAATTTCTATATACCCTGCAAAATAGGAACATAACTGCACTTGAGATAAACTGACGCGAGTCCACTTGCCTTCAGCCTCTGCTTGTTGTTGAAATGCTTCTGTAACAAGTAATTTCATCAATTCCTCCTTAGTCATGTTTTTAGTATGGACACTGTAGTCCAAAATAGTATTACAAGTTGTTCTTAAATTCCATTTATAATACATCAACCACATTTCATCTGAGTTTTTGTATCCGTTTTCTAACATCATCAGTTCCGCATAAACAGCCCAGCCCTCAATCATTGCCCCATTACCGAGAATAGATTTAATTATACTTGGCGATTGATTACTATACACCAATTGGGTATAATGCCCCGGAATAGCTTCATGAATATTTAGAATTTGCAAAATATAATCATTGTATTCCCTCAAATAGCTTTCTGATTTTTCAGCACTCCAACCAGACATGCTACCCACATTATAATAGGTATTCGCATTTTTATCATAGGGTCCCGGTGCCGAAATGGAAGCCCCCGCAACTCCAGCCATGTAATCTGGTTCTCTGCGAACAACCAAAGGTTTTGATGGATCTATATAGAGTAAACCCTGTTCTTTTACGAATTCAGCCAGTTCAGGAATTTGCTTTTCTATGGCTGACTGAAAGTTTTTTGGCGTGGTGTGCTGCAACGAGATCTTGTCGATAACTATTTTAATGAGTACTAAACTGTCTATAGGCTTTGACTCTGACTTCATGTATTTGGGCCACAATTTATCTGCCAAAACAAACATCTTTTTATGTAATTCTTTTTTATGGTTGACTGCTTTTTTAAAAACAGAATCTACTTTATAGCTGGATTGAATGTCTAAATCAAATTTTTCTTTATACAAATCCTCTCCTAATCTAAAAGAACGTGGCGTTGGGTTGTCTAAATCCTTCAACCAATCAGCATAAGTCTTGATAGCATTTATAGCTACTTTTGCTTTGTCTTTGATTGCCTTTTTTTCAGATTTAGGCAATTTACTTTTAGCCAAAATGATCGGTAGGTCCTTCTCAAAAACGGATAGCCCGCCTAAATTCTGGGCAATTGCAAGGGCTGTATGTTCTAAGGTAGGATTCTTAATATTGATTTTTGCGGCCTCGTAATAGGCCGGAATTGAATTCATTTTTAAGTTAAAATTATGCAAACGAACTTCTACGGCATCATATTTTCCATTTAATATTTCGGCAAAAGCACCACAAACATTATATTCGGATGGATTCCATTGATATGATTTTAACTTGTCTATTCTAAAAATGGAGCTTTGCAACTGATTCTTGATAATATAATAATCAATTATATTATTATCTGAAAGACCGTCTATAGAATAGTGTTGTAGTGAATCTAATTGGGCGTGGGAAAAATCGAGCTGCTTTTTTATACTTACAGAATCTGAAATGGCTAAGACGCTATCCAGTTTATGATATCCTTGACTAGCATCCCAATCGGGATTCAATTGCCAGAGGTCAATTACAAAATCTTCTTTATAGGTGTTAAATTTTTCATTGAGCGATTTTCCGTCAATCTTTTCCACTTTTTTATTGCATGATAATAGTAAAATGCACAATAGAAACGAAACAAATATTTTTTTCATGTTTGGTTAGTTCAGAAAAATAAAGATATAAAAAAATGCCGCTCAATGAACGGCATTTTTTTTCTAAATCATTAGTAGGCTAAAAGCGCTAGTAAATCTATTTCGAATCGGCTTTTTGGCAAATATTGATCTTCTAGTGCTTTTGTAAATGGAATTGGCGTGTCTAAACTGGCTACTCTTTTTACTGGTGCATCGAGGTATTTAAAACACTCCTCCATAATCATGGCCGAAATATCGCTGGCAACACCACCAAACATAGAGTCTTCCTGATATATAATCACCCTTCCTGTTTTCTTGACAGATGCGAAAATTGCTTCTGTATCTAATGGTTGCAAGGTTCTTAAGTCTAATAAATCTGCTGAAATTTTGGGGTTTTTATCCAAGGTATCCAGGGCCCAATGTACTGCGGCTCCAAAAGATATAATGGTCACTTCGTACCCTTCTTTCAACAAGGCCGCTTTCCCTAGAGGCAGGGTATAATAGCCTTTTGGAACTTCTTGGTAAACGCTTCTGTACAATTGTTTGTGCTCAAAAAACATTACCGGATTCGGATCATTTATTGAAGTATTTAATAAACCTTTGGCATCATACGGAAAAGCAGGATAAACTACTTTCAATCCAGGTGTTTTGGTAAACCAAGCCTCATTAGTCTGAGAATGAAAAGGTCCTGCTTGGGTTCCTCCACCACAAGGCATCCGTACAACCACATCTGCTTTTTCTAACCAACGGTAATGCGATTTGGCCAACAAATTTACAATTGGATTAAATCCAGAAGAGACAAAATCAGCAAACTGCATTTCGACAATCGCTTTATATCCATTGATGGACAGCCCCATTCCTGCCGAGACTACAGCACTCTCGCAAATCGGAGTATTAATAACACGTTCTTTTCCAAATTGCGCGACAAACCCATCAGTGATTTTAAAAGCACCTCCATATTCAGCAATGTCTTGTCCCATGATAACCAAGTTGTCATGGCGCTCCATCGATTGTCGCAGACTGTTTGAAATGGCATCTACAAAACGTATTTTTTCTTCTTCGTCTGTAGGTTTAACTTCTTCATATACAAAGTCTTTATATATGTCATTTAACTCTTCACTAAATATAGCTTCAATTTCTGCTTCTGCATTGGCCAAAGCCAAACTTTCATCAATTTCTTTCTTAATTTCAGCCCGTAAAGCAGTATCAAAATCTTCAGTAAGTACTGCGATATCTTTTAAATACTTTCGATAGTTTTCAACTGGATCTTTAATTGCCCATTGGTCCATTAACTCCTGAGGGACATATTTAGTGCCACTCGCCTCTTCATGTCCACGCATTCTAAAAGTTTTAAACTCTAATAAAACGGGACGTGGTTTTTCAATCATCGACGCTTTTAACTCAAACAATAAATTATAAACTTCTAGAATATTATTACCATCAATAATATGGCTTTCCATTCCGTATCCATTTCCTTTATCTGCTAGGTTTTCACAACGGTATTGCTCATTTGTAGGAGTCGAAAGGCCATAGCCATTATTTTCTATTATAAACATAACGGGCAATTCCCATACAGAAGCTATATTTAAAGCTTCATGAAAATCACCTTCGCTGGTGGCTCCTTCACCAGTAAAAACAGCGGTAACTTTTCCGTTTTTCTTCAGTTTGTTGGCTAATGCGATTCCGTCAGCCACACCTAGTTGAGGGCCCAAATGCGAAATCATTCCAATAATTTTGTACTCCTGGGTTCCAAAATGGAAACTTCTATCGCGTCCTTTAGTAAATCCGTTGGATTTTCCCTGCCATTGCGAAAACAATCGGTATAACGGAATGTCTCTGCCTGTAAAAACACCAAGGTTTCTGTGCATGGGCAATATGTATTCATCCTGATCTAATACCGCTGTGACCCCAACTGAAATCGCTTCTTGGCCAATCCCTGAAAACCATTTGGATACCTTTCCTTGACGAATAAGAATTAGCATTTTTTCCTCTATAAGCCTTGGCTTAAGAATTCTTTTGTATAAATTTAGTAAGCTATCGTCAGTCAGTTTTTTTCTGTCAAAATTCATTTTTGTGGCTTTATTTGGAGATTCAAAGATAAAAAAATATAACAGTTTTGATTAAAATTGTTATATTTTTTTATACTGTTTGTCACTTTTAAAATTCTAATCTAATATTATTCAATACATTTGTAACTATAAGGCTTTAATAGCCTTCTAAGTTATTAAAAAATATTTATAGTATGCAAAACATTCCTAGTGTTGACTTGCGTGATTTCCTTTCGGACGACCCGAAACGTAAACAAAAATTTGTAAATGAAATCGGAAGTGCATTTGAAGATATTGGCTTCGTAGCATTAAAAGGTCACTTTTTAGATGACAACTTGGTAAATGAACTGTACAGTGAAATAAGAAATTTTTTCGCTTTACCTATTGAAACAAAACATAGCTACGAGATTCCAGGTATTGGAGGTCAAAGAGGTTACGTTTCTTTTGGAACAGAGCATGCCAAAGGCAGAAAAGAAGGGGATTTGAAAGAATTTTGGCATTTTGGTCAGTATGTGAGTGAAAACTCAAAATACGCGTCAGAATATCCTGAAAATGTTCAAGTAGAAGAATTACCTCGTTTTAATGCAGTAGGTAAAGAAGCGTATCAAATGCTTGAAAAAACAGGTGTTTATGTTTTGCGTGCTTTAGCTTTGCGTTTAGGCTTGGATGAATTCCATTTTGACAATTTTGCCAAAGACGGAAATTCTATTTTGAGACCTATTCATTACCCACCTATTACCTCAGAGCCTGTAAATGCTATTCGCGCCGCAGCTCACGGCGACATCAACTTGATCACCTTGTTAATGGGTGCTCAGGGAAAAGGGCTTCAGGTTCAAAACCACAACGGAGACTGGCTTGATGCTATTGCCGAGCCAGATGAACTGGTAATCAATGTTGGAGACATGTTATCTCGTTATACAAACAACAAATTGAAATCCACAATCCATCAGGTTGTAAACCCTCCAAGAGAACTTTGGGGAACTTCACGTTATTCAGTACCGTTTTTTATGCACCCTGTCAGCGACATGCCATTAAATAGTTTAGAGAACTGCATTGATGCAGAACACCCAAAACAATTTGAAGACATCACCGCCGGTGATTATTTATACGAACGATTAGTAGATTTAGGATTAATTAAAAAATAATCTTTAATCTACTCTAGTTATAAAAGACATTGAGTTTACTTGATGTCTTTTTTGTTTTTGCTTAACATTGATATGCAGAGAATACTGATTTTATTGTGATTAAATTGAACGCGGATAACTCGGATTTAAACGGATTTTAGCTCATTAATTTTAAAAAAATATTTTATATTAATACATTTCAATAATTATTTATGAGTAGTATTTTACATCGAGATTTAACTCAATCTATTATAAAACATTTTTTTGATGTTTATAATGAACTAGGATATGGTTTTCTTGAGAGGGTATATCAAAATGCAATTTATCATGAACTTAAAGAAAATGGCTTTAAGGTTGAAGCTCAGAAAAAAATTAAAGTGTACTATAAAGGCATTGAAGTTGGAGAATACTTTGCAGATATTATAGTGAATGATTTAATAATTTTAGAGTTGAAAGCTCAGGATTATCTGATTGAAGCAAATGAGTTTTAGTTAATAAATTATTTAAAATCTACTCATTGTGAAGTTGGTTTGCTTTTAAATTTTGGTAAAAAACCTGAATTTATTAGAAAAATATATCAAAATAACCAAAAATAATGCTTGCGGTATAAATAAATGATCTGCGATTATTCATTTTAAAAACAAAGCAATAACAGAAAGTAAGATTACAAGTAAATAAGGAAAATCCGTGACCATCAGTTTTAAATCCGCGTTATCTGCGTTCAATTTAAACGCAATCTGAAAACAAAAAATAAAATATACGTCATCCCCATTTAATGAAAACATAAAATATGGACTTACAAGACCAGTTAAAAAACCTTTTTCCAGATCACGAACCTGCTCCAGTTGAAAAAGTCGAAGAGGTTGCACATGAATTATACGTTCAAAAGGAAGCTATGATTTGCAAATTCGAAAAAAGAAAAGGCAAAGCCACAACCATCATCGAAGGATATGAAGGTACGGACGAAGATTTTAAGATTTTGGCAAAAGAAATCAAGACTAAACTGAGCGTTGGCGGTACTTTTAAAGACGATTCCATAATAATTCAAGGGGATTACCGCGATAAAATTATGGAAATATTGAAACTAAAAGGATTCAAAGTTAAACGTGTGGGAGGCTAAACCAATCGATAATTGAAAATCAATAATTTATAATTATTATTTCAATTGTCCATTATCAATTATTAACTATCAATTAAAAAATAATGATAAAATCATCAGAATTAATATTAAATCCAGACGGAAGCGTTTATCACTTGAATTTAAAACCAGAACACATTGCGCACGATATCATCTTTGTGGGAGATCAAAACCGAGTAGAAAAAATAACCCAATTCTTTGACAGCATTGAATTTTCGACTCAAAAAAGAGAATTTAAAACACAAACTGGGATTTTCAAAGGTAAAAGAATCACGGTGATGTCAACAGGAATAGGTCCTGACAATATTGATATTGTGATGAATGAATTAGATGCATTAGTAAATATCGATTTGGAAACCCGCAAACCAAAAGAAAAGCTAACGTCATTAAACATAATCCGTATTGGGACTTCAGGATCGTTACAAGCTGATATTCCCGTGGATAGTTTCGTGATGTCTAAGTTTGGCTTGGGCCTTGACAATATGCTTCGCTCCTATTTGATTGATGAAATTTCGAATATAGAAATGGAAGATGCTTTTGTACAACATACCAACTGGGACATGCGCAAAGGCAAACCCTACGTAATTCCCTGTTCGGAAAAACTAGAAAAAATGATCGAAAGCGACAAAATACACAAAGGAATCACGGCAACAGCTGGAGGTTTTTATGGTCCTCAAGGACGTGTACTGCGATTGAACATTCAAGACGAATCATTAAATTCTAAAATGGACAACTTTAAATTTGGTGAAAACAAAATCACAAACTTAGAGATGGAAACAGCAGCCATATATGGGCTTTCCGCACTTTTAGGACATAATGCACTGTCACTTAATGCTATTATCGCTAACCGCGCCAATGGTAGCTTTAGTGAAGATCCTTACAAAGCTGTTGATGAGCTAATTGCGTATACATTAAATAAAATCGCTTCAGAATAAGGAGTTTTAATTTTCCTAATATCATCTATTTGGAGTTTTAAAAAAGTATCACTTTAGTTTTTTAAAACTACATTTGTGCTTTCTACAACAATTCAATAATGAAAATAATACTGACAGGTGCTACAGGGGTTTTAGGTTCTCATATTATGTATGAAATTTTAGAGCTTTTTATCACGAATAAAATTGATGGAAAACTTTTTATTATCGCCAGAAATAAAGGGAAAAGCTCCGCTCTTGATAGAATAAACGAGCTCTTATCGAGTAGTTATACTCCTAAAATCATAAAAGAAAAAGGGATAGAGAAACTGCACGAATACATTAAAATCATCGATACTGATTTAGCTACGATCCAAGATACTTTTTCGAACCAGATTAAAGGTGCTTATTTTATTCATTCAGCTGGATATGTGAACTTATCGACTAATGAAGAACAACGAGAGAGAATTTTTGATGAAAACACTAAAATCACAAAATCGCTTTTTAATATTTTTCATCCTTTTATAAAAAAGTTTATTTATATAGGTACTGCATTTTCTTCTGGAATCCGAAAAGGAGTAATTGCTAATGATTTTCATAGTTTAAGGTTTAAGCTGGAACATCGCAATGCGTATGAAAACGCCAAATTCCACTCGGAAAATTTTATAGTTCAAGAATGTAAAAAAATAGGCTTAGGCTTTCAAATTTTGCGACCAAGTGTTATTGGAGGAAAAATGCTTGGAATCGAAAACCAATATTTCATTCCAAAATACATGGTTTTCTATCTTTTAGCAAAATTTTTTCACTTTACTTCCCAACGAAAAGGTGAACAAGAAAATGTTCGTTTTATCGTAAATGAAGACACTGTTTTGAATATAATCCCTGTTGATTATGTCGCAAAAGTGATTGTCAATACTTTTGAACGGGATGATATTGAACAGCTTAATATTGTCAATAATAAAAGTTTCAATATGGTAAAAGGATTACAGTTGATCATGAAGGAAGTAGGTTACAGTAATTTTACTTTGATTCAAAACCCGTTAGACTTTCAATATAAAAACACGATTGAAAAATTGTATTATGAGAGTATTGGCAAGCATTTAAGCCCCTATTTCACTACCGCTGCTAATGAGTACGATACTACCTTATTAAACTCCATCCTTGAGATACCAAAATTAGATCAAGAAGCATTTACAAATATGATTCGTTATGCAAGAATAAATAATTTCAAAGATATTAATGTATGATTTCTGTACTTAATTCCTAGACAAGAGTCTAAAGGTTGAACTGGCAGAGCGATTAGTTAGGATCTTTTTATTTCAATTTTAAATAAAACTTGTTTCAATTATAAGCATTAATGTAAGTCATTTTAAAATTTTGAATATGATGAAGATAGTACCTATTGAAACCGAGCGATTAATTTTACGAGAATTACTCCCTACCGATGACAAAGCGATCTTCATATTGGATAGCAATACAAATGTTCACAAATTTCTCGGCAATCAGCCAGTCAGTTCAATTGAAGAAAGGAGAAAATACATTTCGAATATTCGAGAACAATATCTTGATAACGGAATCGGTCGCTATGCTGTGATTTTAAAGGAAACCGATGAGTTTATCGGCTGGGCTGGGCTTAAATATATTAGGGAACCAGAAAATGATCATGTTAATTTCTTCGAGATAGGCTATCGTTTTATAGAAGATTACTGGCGCAAAGGTTATGGGTACGAAGCAGCCAAAGCTTGGTTAGATTATGGATTTAACACAATGAAAATCAAAACGATCTATGCTTCAGCAGATAGAAGAAATAGCGGTTCACGCAAGATCCTTGAAAAAATGGGGATGCAGTTTAAAAATGAATTTGACTGGAACGGAATCCCTTGTGCTTGGTATGGATTTGATAAAAAAGATAATTTAAAATGAAGACAATAAAAATAGCAGGTGTTCCGGAACATTTTAATTTACCTTGGCATTTAGCCATAGAAAATAAGGAATTTGAAAAACAAAATGTAGATTTGGAATGGACAGATGTACCTGAAGGAACAGGTAAGATGTGCCAGATGCTTCGTTCTGGAGAAACAGATATTGCCGTAATTCTTACAGAAGGAATTGTAAAAGATATTGTTGCAGGAAACGCTAGTAAAATAGTACAGATATACGTCCAATCGCCCTTAATATGGGGTATTCATGTAGCGGCTAATTCTAGTTACAAAACAATATCAGATATAGAAAACTCTAAAGTCGCGATTTCCCGTTTGGGTTCTGGATCACAATTAATGGCTTATGTAAATGCTGATAATCAAGGCTGGGAAACAAACAACCTTCAATTTGAAATCATAAATACAATTGATGGAGCAGTTGAAGCCCTTACAAAAGGGACCGCAGATTATTTTATGTGGGAGCGCTTTATGACTAAACCTTTAGTGGATAAGGGCATATTCCGTAGAATTGCTGACTGCCCTACCCCATGGCCTTGTTTTGTAATCGCTGTTCGGAATAAAGTTTTAGAAGAACATCCTGAAATTATTAAAACGATTCTAGACGTGATTAATAAAAAAACCGAAACCTTTAAGGACATTCCCAATATTGATAAAGTTTTAGCAACAAAATTTAATCAAAAAACACAGGATATTGAGGAATGGTTGTCACTTACGGAATGGTCGCAGAAACCATTAGACCAGGAAATGTTAAACAAAGTTCAAAATCAGCTGCTTCAGCTCAAAATCATCGATAAAAAAGGTACTTTTGATGAAGTTGTGAAGGCAATCTAGTTTCTATATTCTCTGGTTTTCTATGATAAACGGTAAAAAATTTTCTTTTCAAAAAACAAAACAAAGACTTCGGGTTAAAAAACCTTGGGATGATGTTATTATTTTTGTTCTGAATATTTTAATTGCCATCCCAGTTTTTATAATTTCTCACCAGAACTTAATAGAACTTAATTGGTTCTTTAACATAGATAGGATACTGCTTTTTATACTAATAATAGTGATTATACAGTTAATATTAAGATTGTTGCGAATGGTAATAATCGTTTGTATTTTTTTGTACGTTATTCTTTTATTTTACGGCACCGCTTCTGGAAACTACGGTTTCAATAGCGTTTATGAGGACTACGACTCGATGATTTACACTATGTCTGACAACCCATTTCCTCAGGACATAATAATTGCAAAACTGCTCCCCTTTCCCAATAAATCAAAAATTCTTAACGCTATTGAGTATCAAAACCCTAGAGTTAGAAACTTTGCCATTATGGCGACTTCAAAGAATTTTAAAAATATAAAAGGGTATTCTGATTATAGAACCATTATACAATGTTTTGCAGTTTTTAAAGAAATCAATAGCCGTTGGAATTATGTAAGTGACCCAAAAGATAGTGACTATATCGCTACAGCCAGCGAATCATTAGGCTATTTTTCTGGAGACTGTGACGACCATTCTATTTTAATGGCAGCAAGCGTGAGAGCAATTGGAGGAACTCCAAGACTGATTCATACTAAAGGTCATATTTATCCAGAAATATTAATTGGGACCTTAAATGATCTGGAAACCGTGAATTATTTGATTAAAAATGTTTTGTTTACAAAAGAAAGCTACAAAAAACAACTGCATTATCATATCGACGAACGAGGACAAGTGTGGCTTAATCTTGACTACACTGCTAAATATCCCGGTGGCCCTTTTATGTCCGAAGAAATATTAGGTGCATTAACTTTAAATTAGGTTATTTTAAAAATCTAGCAAAAAAAACTCCTCAATTTCTTGGCATTCAACGCTGTTTTTTATTTAAGATTTAATCTATCAATTTTATTTCCAATGGTAAACTCTTTGATTTCACTTTCTAAAAGACTAAATTCATTTTTCATAACCCGCTTTATAATGTTTCCGTTTTTTAACACGAATATCTCGTCGCATGTGTCACTTAATGTTGAAAAAATGTGAGATGAAATTAGTATCGTTTTTTGTATTTCTTTCAATTTGTGCATTATTTCAGTGATTATAATATTACTTTGAATATCAACTCCATTAAATGGCTCATCGAGGATAAAAAAAATGTTTTCTTGAATTAATATAGCAGTTAATGCAAGCTTTTTTTTCATTCCAGTGGAATATTTATCAGCATATTCATCTAATGGCAAATCAAAAACATTCTTTTCCTGCAAATCTATATGTTCTATATTTCGTGCATTACATAATAACTTAAGGTATTCTTTGCCAGTCATCTTTGAAAAAAAATAGGGATCCGTTTGAAGGTAACCTAGAAAGTTTTTTAATTGTCCATACTCACAAATAACAGTTCCCTTGTGTTTTTCTAATCCCGAAATACATTTAAATAAGGTTGTTTTTCCAGAACCATTTTCTCCAACAATTCCATATATCTTCCCTTTTTCTAGATTTAAATTGATGTCCTTTAAAACTATTTTTCTTCCAAAGAATTTAGACAAGTTTTCGATAATAATCATGTTAATATTTCTTTTAATTTTTTTGTTGATTGAATGTATAAATAGGGAATTATTACAATCAATAAAGGCGGAAGCCAAACAATAAAAGCAAATACAACTGTAAATCTCATGTTTAGCTTTTCAGGAAACACGGAATATTTTGCTAACATTGTAGTGAAAATAAATAAATATCCTAAGCATTGAAAACCTAGTATTATATCAATTTTCGTGTAAAAGCACAATGACAAACTTACTATTATTGGTAAACACAAAAGTGTTGAATATTGTATAATGTTTTTTAATTTGTATAATAGAAACTCTTTTGGGCTTAGTGAAAATATCCAAACATAAAACTCTCTTTCAGATTTTACATAATAACTAAGGCAGCCCAATAAAGCAACAATTAAAGAAAAAAGACCCAGATTAAAATTATTTACGCTTATCGACATGAACGCTAAAAAATAGGCAAATAGATATAAGAAATAATTTATTCTAAAACCAACTGTAAATTCAAAAGGATTAGTGCTAAAGGGTGTTGGTAAAACAAAATTTGGTTTTTTATTAAAATTAATTAATGTTGATAGGCCAGTTGCAATTAAAAGTAAAAATGAACTCATGTACTTTTCTTTAAATATCAAAAAGAAAATAAAAGGTGTCGCTATAATAAAATTTTCAATAATTCTCAACTTAAAATATTCACTTTTTGAATACCAAAGCTTCAAAAATTCGTTTCTACTAACTTCCGCTAACTTTGTTACAATGCTTAAAGCTAACAGAATATAAGCATATTCAGCGTATTGCGTTTTTTCAAATAATGTAGTTGACAGTCCAATAAACACCGCAATAGCAATCAAGTATCCAAAAACAGGAATAACTCCCCAATCGGTTAATTGCCTATTTAATATTTTTAATTGTAAAGTAAAATATTCTTTCATTTATTTTTTGGGGTATGCTAAAACCAGATTCTATTCTCCATAATTTTCAGATTGTTTTATATCAAATATAGGATTTATTCTACTAATTTATAATTTATCTTTTTGAAATTCAAAAATAATACGAACAAAGTGCATTGTTTTTTACTGTTTTCTGCATTTGGACAAGATTAATCAAAAAGCTTTTTAGCAATGGAAAAAAAAGTCAAATCAACAATCAGCGCGTGAGGGACGGAAACGGCATCCTTTTTCGTGTTCTCGCTATTTCCGTAAAAGCAGCAACTCACCCTAACGAAAAAGATACAGTGGACTGCCCGACCGTAGTTTTTGCGAAGGACACGCCCAAAACAAAAAAACTTGATCGCAAACACTAGAAAAATCATGCTTGAAACGAAATATAAATCGTTTTTTATCGTTAGTAATAATTAGATTTGACGATGAAATTTATCATAATATTAGTATCTACGCAACATGAAAAGATGTAATTTGGTCATTGACAAATTCCTTTTATACTACACAGATATATGGACAAAATAAAAATACTTTGGATTGACGATGAAATCGATTATCTAAAACCGCACATATTATTCCTTGAGAAAAAAAACTACAGCGTAATCACTTGCAATAATGGTCGTGACGCGATTGATATATTTGAAAACGAAAATTTTGATATCGTATTTCTGGACGAAAATATGCCCGGCATAAGTGGGCTAGAAACCTTGTCTGAAATGAAAGAAAAAAAATCATCTATTCCCATGATTATGATCACCAAAAGTGAGGAGGAATACATCATGGAAGAAGCTATAGGTTCTAAGATCGCAGATTATTTGATCAAACCGGTCAATCCAAACCAGATTCTGTTGAGTTTGAAAAAGAATCTGGATCATTCCCGTTTGATTTCGCAAAAAACGACTTTGGATTACCAGAAAGAGTTTAGGAAAATTTCGATGGATATGGCGATGGTTAATTCCTATGAAGACTGGGTTGAACTATACAAAAAATTAATTTTCTGGGAACTTAATCTAGAAAACATCAACGATCATGGGATGATTCAAATTCTGGAATCCCAAAAAGCGGAAGCTAATTCCCAGTTCGGAAAATTTATTGAACGTAATTATGAGGATTGGTTTTTACCTAAAGCGGATAAACCTGTCCAGTCCCATACCTTATTTAGAGAATTAGTGGTTCCTGAAATCGTAAAAAAAGACAAACCCATTCTTTTTGTTGTCATCGATAACTTGCGTTATGACCAATGGAAGGTTTTTGAAAGCGAAGTGGCCAACTATTATAAACTGGAAAAAGAAATTCCTTACTACGCCATTTTGCCTACTGCAACACAATATGCACGAAACGCAATTTTCTCTGGTTTAACGCCGCTTGAAATGGAGAAGCAGTTTCCTCAATATTGGAAAAATGATCCAGAAGAAGGAGGTAAAAACCTATATGAAGCAGAGTTTTTGTCGGCGCAATTAAAACGATTGGGGCTTAATCTAAAGCAAGATTATTTTAAAATAACCAACTTGACAGCAGGAAAAAAACTGGTTGACAACTTCAAAGGACTAAAAGACAACGACCTAGTGACGGTGGTTTATAACTTTGTGGACATGCTCTCGCACGCCAAAACCGAAATGGATGTAGTAAAGGAATTAGCTTCCGATGATAAGGCATACCGCTCGTTGACATTGAGTTGGTTCAAGAACTCTCCCCTTTTAGAGATTATCCAACAAGCGCAAAAACTTGGTTTCAAACTGATTTTAACGACCGACCACGGCACCATCAATGTAAAGAACCCCTCAAAAGTGGTAGGCGATAAAAATACGAGTCTGAATCTGAGATACAAGACTGGACGCAGTCTTACTTATGAGCAAAAAGATGTTTATGCAGTAAAAGAACCAAAAAAAATTGGTTTGCCTACTATTAATATGAGTAGTTCTTATATTTTTGCGAAAAATGATTTATTTTTGGCCTATGTTAACAATTACAACCATTATGTGAGTTATTTTAGAAACACCTACCAGCACGGGGGTATTTCACTAGAAGAAATGATCATTCCCTGTTTGATTTTCAATCCGAAGTGATTTTATGGTGAGAAGTGAAAAGTGAGTCGTTTATTGGTTTTTACAATTGAATTACAATAATACATTTCACTTCTCACTATTCACGAACTCAAAATTTATAATTCAGAATTTAAAATAATACTAAAAAATGGAATTTATTTTTTCATTAGATGAAATCGAAGATGTAGCTCGGAAGCTGATAGCTGAAAAGCCCAATAAAGTTATTCTTTTTCATGGTGAAATGGGTGCTGGAAAGACCACTTTCATAAAACAACTAGTTAAGGAACTGGGCGTTACAGAAGCTACAAGCAGCCCAACCTTTTCTTTAGTTAATGAATACCAAACAATTGATAATCATATTGTTTATCATTTTGATTTCTATAGATTAAAAACAGAAACAGAAGCCCTTGATATGGGAGTGGAAGAATACTTATACTCAGGTAATTGGTGTTTTATCGAATGGGCGGAACAAATACCAAATCTTATCCCAGAAATACATTCGGTTATTACAATTCAGGCACTTCCTGATGGCAAACGATTATTAAAATTAAACTAGTATATTCAAAATGAATCCAGACAACATTGTTAGCATAATTCCTTTTTCTGCTGATTTAAAGGAACCAATTAAAATCTTGAATATCGAGTGGCTTAAAAAATATTTTAAAATAGAGCCTATTGACGAAA
Source organism: Flavobacterium sp. W22_SRS_FP1 (assembly GCF_052113685.1). Classification (NCBI taxonomy): domain Bacteria; kingdom Pseudomonadati; phylum Bacteroidota; class Flavobacteriia; order Flavobacteriales; family Flavobacteriaceae; genus Flavobacterium; species Flavobacterium sp. W22_SRS_FP1. Next base: position 3,009 of record NZ_JBGQOE010000039.1, on the reverse strand, counting down.
AGGTGCTTTCAAATCCACAGGAAGAAATTATTGATAAAGGTGGGATGATCTTTTACGCTAAATTCAAAGAGGAAATCGTTGGCACTGTTTCCTTACTAAAAAGGACTGACACAGCATTTGAATTGAGTAAAATGGCTGTTACAGATACTGTTCAAGGCCTTGGTATTGGAAAAAAATTGTTGGAACATTGCATTGAAATTGCAGAACAACAAGGTATTAAAAAAATCATACTCTATTCTAACCGCTGTTTAAAGTCAGCTATCCATTTGTATGAAAAATTCGGTTTTGTCGAAATTGCGCTAGAAGATGGCGTTTATGAAAGAGCAGATATAAAAATGGAAAAGATCATTTCCTAATTAATATTATTTCTTATTCGTATTTCTCTACCTAAAAAGCATTATTTTTTAATCTTTTTGCTTATTTTTACCTTTAAATCATCACTTTAACAATGTCGATATCATTCACGCCTTTCACAAAACAACAGTTATTGCCTCAAGAAGAAAAATTAGAGGTAGCGAGAAAAAAAAGCGATCTTTTTATTGGTATTCCTAATGAGACTAGTTACCAAGAACGTCGCATTTGCTTAACCCCAGACGCTGTAAATTCATTGAGCTTCAACGGGCATCGGGTAATGATTGAGTCGGGAGCTGGGGAAAGTTCGAGTTATTCAGACAAAGAATACAGTGAAGCAGGTGCAGAAATAACCAATGATACTGCAAAAGTTTTTTGCTGTCCGATGATTTTAAAAGTGGGACCTCCTACTCTTGCTGAAATAGCAATGATGAACAGTCACACCATCTTGATTTCGTCCATTCAATTAAAAACGACACAAAAAGCATATTTTGAAGCCCTGAGCAAAAAGAAAATTACTGCCTTGGCCTTTGAATACATAAAAGATGAAGACGGCACCTACCCAGCGGTTCGCTCCTCCAGTGAAATTGCCGGAACGGCTTCCATATTGATCGCAGCTGAATTGATGATTACTAATGAATTCGGTAAAGGATTGCTTTTTGGTAATATTACCGGTGTCCCACCTACTGATGTCGTTATTTTGGGTGCTGGAACCGTGGGTGAATTTGCAGCAAAAACCGCGCTCGGACTAGGTGCAAGCGTAAAGGTTTTCGATAATTCTATTACAAAGTTGCGCCATTTGCAAAATAATCTTAATCAACGAATATTTACTTCCACAATTCAACCCAAATCTTTATTAAAAGCCTTAAGGCGCTGCGATGTCGCCATAGGAGCGCTAAGCGGCATAGATCGCTGTCCCGTGGTGGTAACTGAAACAATGGTGGAGCACATGAAGGGTGGAGCGGTAATCGTTGATGTGAGTATTGATACTGGCGGCTGCTTTGAAACTTCAGAAGTAACCTCGCATGAAAAGCCAACATTCATAAAAAACAACGTAGTTCATTATTGCGTTCCTAATATCCCTTCCCGTTATTCAAAAACAGCTTCTCTTGCGATTAGTAATATTATCAGTCCTTATCTTATGCAAGTGGCTGAAGACGGTGGCCTAGAAAGCGCTATCCGATGCGATATGGGCTTAAAAAACGGAGTTTATCTATATCATGGCATATTAACTAATAAAGCCATTGGTGATTGGTTCGATTTACCAAATAACGATATCAATTTAATTGTGTTTTAAGTAAACTTTCATTTACCTTTGCAAAAAAAAATTCATGAAGTTTGCACAACGTTTCGCCTACTATTTAGTGGGATTAGTAATTGGACTGTTTTTTGTAGCTATGGTTTTTAGCGGAAAAGATACTCGATGTAATTATTTTCCGAATTCCAGAGTTTTAAACGATTTAAGAAACAAACCTTTTCATTATTCTGAAAAAGCTTCCAAAGTCTTGGCAGAAAAGTGGATTGACACAATTGACATAAAAAACACTTTACAGTTTGGAGACGTTGACTTCGATAAAAGCAACACCGAGTTCAAAAAAGCCAAAATGTATGTAATTGAAGGCAAAACAGTAAATAACCAAAAAATCATCCTTAAGGTCAGCAATAAATCCGACAAGGCAACTTTAGAAGAGATTATCAAAAAATAACACTATTTTTATAAGGGCGTGCCTGCAATAAAAAAAGGGTCTAATTATCTATATGGTAATTAGACCCTTTCTTTATTGCCGTCGGGCTATCCGCGCTACTTCGGTAGCAAGCTACTATCCCTCACGCAAAACTAGACAACTAAAAGACTTTTAAAACCAAGAAATCTCCGTTTTCCCCTGTTTTTTTAGATATTCATTTGCTTTGCTAAAATGCTTATTGCCGAACCATTTTCCTTGATTGGCACTCATAGGAGAAGGATGACCTGATTCTAAAACCAAATGTTTGTTTCGGTCAATTTTACTACCTTTTTTATGCGCAAAAGCCCCCCAAAGCAAGAAAACTACTCCTTTATTTTCGTCTGAAATCTTTTGAATAACAGCGTCGGTAAAAAGATTCCATTTCAGGTGTTTGTGACTGTTGGGAGTATCTTTCCTTACACTAAGCGAAGCATTCAACAACAAAACACCTTGTTTTGCCCAAGGCTCTAAATTGCCAGAAGTAGGTAAAAATATCGAATCTAAATCCTCATTAATTTCCCTGAAAATATTTCGTAAGGAGGGAGGAATCTTAACGCCATCGTTTACTGAAAAACACAGGCCATTTGCCTCCCCTTCCCCATGATAGGGATCCTGGCCGATGATGACCAACTTCAAATTAGAAAAATCACAATGATTGAAAGCTGAAAAAATCAAGTCCATGGGTGGGAAACACTTGTTTTCCTGATACTCGCTCTCTAAACTTTCCATTAAGTAAAGGAAATACGTCTTTTGCATTTCATCTGATAAAATGGACTTCCACTTGGAGTTAAGGTTGATTTGCATACTAAAAAGTTATACTGCAAATATAAGTTAAGATATCTAAGGGTTTTTCAAAGACTAGATTCAATTAGTTAATGCAACTCTCAGGAAAAGGGATAGGATAATTTTTTCAAAAGAAAGGACATTAAAGTCC
>NZ_JBGQOE010000038.1:0-18614 GCF_052113685.1 Flavobacterium sp. W22_SRS_FP1 | reverse complement strand
TCAAGATACTGAATTTCAGTATCTTGAGCAATATCTAATCAATATTTTTTACCTCAAATAATTACACCCAACGGGTTTTTAATATATAATGTAAGTGTCTAAATCGTATTTGTGATTTAGACACTTTTTTTATAATCTATTTTAAGAATGATTTAGTAGGAGTGTCTTTCCTTGCATATTCGAAACGATCAATTAGTTTAGGCAAACAATAACCGTCTAGACCGTTCAAAGCGACTACATTCCCTTTGTCTATTTGTAACCAGCCATCATCGTGTCTCAAGTTTTCTTCAAAAAACAAGTTTTCAATTGATGCGATTACTTGTATAGTATCATTTTCTTTAATGTAATACTCATTCACATATTTGCAGTATAACTGGACTGGGCTTCCTTTTGCAAAAGGAATTTTTATACCCTTTTTGTACTCTTCTTCAAGGTTTGTTTTTTCAAATTCAGAAACACCATTTTCATAATTTGCAGAAGTATGATGTGCGTCTGCTATCATAGATTCTGTTATATGGTTAACTGTAAAATACTGATTGTCTTTGATATTTTGGTAAGTATCTCTGGGTACTGTTAAAGGCCGGACGATGAAACTGATCAATGCTGGGCTACTGCCCAAGTGGGTAACACTGCTGAAAATAGCGATGTTCGATTTGCCGTGAATGGATTTTGTTGCGATTAAATTAGCCGATTTGTATCCTGTACAAGAATTGATCAGATTTAATCGTTCTACTTTTTCCATATTCGAAAAATCTAATTTTGATAGCTGTTTCATTTTATTTTTTGAGCAAATATAGTTTTTGTTTATCTTTTGCAATAACATATTAAACGAAATAAATGTAATTTTGTGTGGGCGCATTTATTGTTGAAATACAATTCTGTCACTTTGAATCGGAAATCATTTATATTTGTTTTTATATTATAAACCCAACATGAATAAATTAAAAAAAAGACTACTGATTCTAGTATCAATATTGGCTTTGTTAACAGCTGCTTTGACTGTTTATGCTTTCTATTTAAAGCCAAAATATGAGGGTGAGTTAATGCTTAGTAGCATCCAAGAAACGACAACAGTTTATTTTGACGAGTTTGGGGTTCCTCACATTTATGCCGTCAATGCCAGTGATGCTATGGTGGCCTTGGGTTATGTTCATGCCCAAGATCGTTTGTGGCAAATGGAATTGATGCGACGTATCGCTCCGGGTCGCTTGTCGGAACTTTTCGGAAAAGTAGCATTGAAGAATGACCGCTTTTTTGCAGGATTGGGTATAGAAGAAGCCTCCGATAAAGCGATTGCAAATTTGGATAAAAGTAGTCCGAGTTATAAGCTAATGATGTCATACCTCGATGGAATCAACCAGTTTATGGAAGAAGGGCCAAGCCCAATAGAGTTTCTTTTGGTAGGTGTGAAGAAGGAGAATTTTACGATTAAGGATGTTTACAATATTTACGGATATATGTCTTTTAGTTTTGCCATGGCTCAAAAAACAGATCCTCTCTTGACGGACATTCGAAATAAATACGGAATGGATTACTTGAAAAATTTCGGTTTAGATAGTTCATTTAATACAGTTCAAATTAAAAACGCTAAAGAAAAGCCTGAGGAATACCTCGCCATTTCAGAATCAATTGCAGCTTTATTAGATAAGTCACCGATTCCTCCTTTTATAGGTAGTAATAGTTGGGTAATAGGCGAAAAGAAAACCAAAGGTGGAAAAGTGATTTTCGCTAATGATCCCCATATCGGATTTTCACAACCTGGTACCTGGTATGAAGCGCACCTGGTGACTCCTGAATTCGAGTTGTACGGCTGTTATTTGGCGGGTACTCCATATCCTTTATTAGGTCACAATAGAGAGTATGCTTACGGTTTGACAATGTTCGAAAATGACGATATCGACTTTTATCAAGAAGCAAATAATCCTACCAATCGTAATCAATATAAAACCCCTGAAGGTTTTAATGCTTATCAGGTTAGAAAGAAGCTTATCAAAGTGAAAGACAGCAGTGATTTCGTGATGAACGTAAAAGTCAGTCGCCACGGACCTATTATGAATGATTTGATTGACGGTTTAAAAGGCAATAAACCTGTTGCAATGTCTTGGGTTTATACGCAGCAGCCGCTTCGTATTCTCGATGCTGTTTATGCGCTTTCACATTCTAAAAGCAAAGCCGATTTTAAGAAAGGAGTTGCACTTATAGCGGCGCCAGGGTTGAATGTGATGTATGGAGATGCAAAAGGAAATGTAGCTTGGTGGGCGACAGGAAAACTATACAAACATCAAGAGGGTGTAGACACCCATTTTATTTTGGATGGTGCTTCGGGGAAGGATGAAATAACTGAGTATTTGGATTTCTCTCAAAATCCTTCTGCAGTAAATCCAGAATGGAATTATGTTTATTCGGCGAATAATCAACCAGAGGCGGTTAATGGGTTTTTATATCCCGGCTATTATCTGCCAAAAGACCGAGCCACAAGAATAACCCAACTGCTCGATAGTAAATCAAATTGGGATAAAGAAGCAGTCAGTAAAATGATGATGGATAATACTTCAGTAGTGGCGCTTGAGGTAGTTAAAAACTTAATATCAAATTTAGACGTAATGTCACTTTCAAAAAATGAAGCCGAAGCAATTTCGGTTTTAAAAGCTTGGAAAGGAACCAGTAATTTGAATGATATAGCACCAACGATTTACAACAAATGGATTTATTTGTACCTAAAAGCTACGTTTGCAGACGAGCTAGGGAAAGATGGTTTTAAACAGTTTTTGGCAACTCATGTCATGAAGCAAATGATTGCGGAACAAATTACTAATAATAATTCACCGTGGTGGGATAATATTGAAACGCCAAATAAAAAAGAAAGTAGAAGGGAAATTCTTTCCCAGTCCTTTAAGGAGGCTGTTGTAACTTTGGAGATGCAATTAGGGGAATCAGTTCAAGGTTGGACTTGGAATAAAGTACATGCCGTAGAATATGAACATCCTTTGGGGAAAGTGGAAGCACTGCGAAAAATATTTAATGTTGGTCCATTTAAAGTTTCGGGTTCAAATGAAGTAATTAACAACCAAATGTTTAATTATACAAATGAAGGAAAATATGTAGTTACGGGAGGGCCGTCAAGCAGACGAATAGTTGATTTTTCAGATGTAGAAAACAGCTGGACTATTCTGCCAACAGGACAATCGGGTAATCCTTTAAGTTCTCATTACAATGATCAGGCTAAAATGTATAATGAAGGAAAGTTTAGAAAAATGAAAATGAACAAGGAAGAAATTGTCAAAACTTCAACAAAATTGGTTTTTAATCCTAGTAAAAACTGAAGTTTTTAAAGACCTTGAAATAATAAATCAGTAATTTTGCCTAACTCTTATAAAAAATAATGCAAACTCCAAAAAGGATAGCAATAGTGGGTTCCGGCTTAGTCGGATCTTTATTAGCTATTTATTTACGCAAAGCTGGTCATACAGTTCACATATATGACAGAAGTCCAGATATTAGGCAAATCCAATTCTCAGGACGTTCTATAAATTTAGCCATGTCAAACCGTGGTTGGAAGGCCTTAGATGGTGTAGAAGTAGGTGACGCAGTGCGCGAAATTGCCATTCCAATGGATAAACGCGCCATTCATTTAGTAGATAAACTCAACTTTCAGAATTACGGTCAAGAAGGCGAAGCCATTTATTCCATTTCGAGAGGGATTCTAAATAGAAAGATGATTGATCTTGCCGAAGAAGCTGGAGCAGAATTTTTCTTTAATCAGAAAATTTGGGATGTAACCTTAAAAGAGGCTACTTTACATATGGGTGAAACCGAAAGAGGAAATTGGGAAGACAAAAAGTACGATATGGTCTTTGGTGCTGATGGAGCTTTTTCAAGAATTCGCCATCGCATGCAGCGCCAAAATATGTTTAATTACTCACAAGAGTTTTTAAATATGGGCTACAAAGAATTAAATATTCCGTCAAACCCGGATGGTACGCATAAATTAGACAAGAATTCCTTTCATATTTGGCCTCGAGGTGATTATATGTTGATTGCCCTCCCCAATTTAGACGGTAGCTTTACTTGTACCTTGTTTATGCCCTTTGAAGGAGAAAATTCATTTGATTTGTTAACTGAGCGTAAGGAGGTGGAAGCTTTTTTCGAAAAAAACTTTCCAGATTCTATTGATGTGATCCCAAAATTAGCGGAAGATTTTTTTAATAATCCAACTAGTACGCTAGTCACCATGAAATGCTATCCTTGGACTTACGAAGATAAAGTGGCGTTAATTGGTGATTCCTGTCATGCTATCGTTCCTTTTTACGGACAAGGAATGAATGCCGGTTTTGAAGATATATCTATTCTTTATGAAATAATGGAGAAATATGGTGATGATTGGGAATCAATTTTTTCAGAATATCAAAAATCACGCAAACCAAATGCCGATGCCATAGCAGAACTTTCATATCGCAATTTTATGGAAATGAGCTCCAAAACAGCTGATGAAAAATTCCTTTTGCAAAAGAAAATAGAAAAATGGTTTTCAGACAAGTACCCAGATAAGTGGATTCCGCTTTACAGTAGGGTGACTTTTAGTGACCGCCCGTATACTGAAGCCTTGGCTATAGGCGACCTTCAAAATGCTATTATGGAAGAGGTTTTAAAAACAGATAACATAGAGAGTATTTGGGACAGCGAATTAGTAGAAAATAAAATACTAGAATTGCTTAAATAGCTTTTTTGGAGCTATTCCCGCTATTCGTTGCAATCTTTTTTGTACTCTACCAAAGGCGCTAGAGTACAAAAAAGGATTTTCACTTCTATCAGGGCTAAATTAGTCTTCCCGATGCACTTTTGTAAAATCAAAGGCAGGTTGGCAAATCGCAATGTATTCACATTCTTCATCAAATGGGTTCGAATATTGAACGCGAGTGTTCTTATCTATTTTAATGGATTGACCTGTTTCAAGAATGACAATTTCGTCATCAATGATAAATTGCTTTTTTCCTTTTATGATATAGGTGTATTCGTCAAACTCTGGGGTTTGATATGGTTCGCTCCATTTTGGAGGTGCAATCATATGTGCAATTGAAATCTGCGGGTTCTTGGTTGAAGCCAAGCCATGATGTTCTTCAATTAACTTTCCGTCCGTCGTAGGGACAATAAAAGGCGCATTTTGGATAAAATATTTTTTCATTTTTATATTGTTTATGTTAATCCCGAACGTTCCCAGCCAGCCTAATTTTTTATTGAAGAGCCTTAAAATGGACTAGCATTAAGAATCTTTTTTAGGACTAGCTTTTTTCGAAATTATTTTCTTCTTGGGTGATTGGAGCTTTTGCTTACTAATATCCTGTTTCTTGATTGGACTTTAAAGAGGCAGGCCTAAGATATGGGTTAGAAGATTAATATGCACCATGATATTAAAATTTACTTTCGCATTATTTTTGACAATATTCCAAAGGCTCCTCTAATAAAAGTGGCGCTCGTCAAAACTTTTAGGACTGATTTTCCTATTTCGTCCGTCGCGTTTTTTTCTTGCGTTGTTTTAGTTTTGGTAGTTTTTTCAGCTTCTTTTTGCTGTTTTAACGTGGCTGTTTCATCTTCGAGAATAGCAATTTTTTTATTGAGCATTTCGTATGCGCTTTCGCGATCAATAATTTCACTGTATTTTTTGACCAACTTCGATTTGCTATTAATTTCCTGGATTTCGCTTTCAGTCAAAACATCCATCCTGCTCATCGGTGCTCGCATCATGGTAGCGACAAGTGGAGTTGGTACTCCCTTCTCGTTTAATGCGGTAACCAATGCTTCGCCAATACCCAGACTAGTTAATACTTCGCTGGTATTGTAATAATCGGAGGAGGGGTAATTGTCCGCGGTTTGTTTGATGGATTGTCTATCTTTTGCTGTAAATGCTCTTAAAGCATGTTGAATTTTCAATCCTAGTTGTGCCAAAACACCGCTTGGAACATCCATAGGGTTTTGCGTTATAAAATAAATCCCGATTCCCTTAGAGCGTATTAGTTTTACGATTGTTTCTATTTGTTCCAATAAGGCTTTGCTGGCTTCATTAAAAATCAAATGTGCTTCATCTATAAAAATGACTAACTCAGGTTGGTCTGAATCTCCTTTTTCAGGCATTTGCTGGTATATTTCAGCAAGTAAACTCAACATGAAAGTGGAAAATAGCTTAGGTTTGTCTTGAATGTCGGTCAATCGAAGGATATTTATATATCCTTTTCCGTTTTCGTCAATTCGCATTAAGTCCTCAATATCAAATGACATTTCGCCAAAAAACAGTTCTGCTCCTTGCTGTTCTAGTTCAATTATTTTTCTAAGAATTATTCCAGTAGTTGAAGTAGAGATCTTGCCGTAGCTTTTGGTAATTTCCTCTTTCCCTTCCTCTGTGATGTAATTAATTATTTTTTTGATGTCTTTAAGATCCAATAAAGGCATTTTATTGTCATCGCAATATTTAAAAATTACTGAAACAACACCAGCTTGTGTGTCATTCAAGCCTAATATTCGTGAAAACAATACTGGGCCAAATTCAGAGACGGTAGCACGAAGACGTACACCGCTTTGTTCTGATAGCGTTAGTAGTTCCACAGGAAACTTTGCGACTTTATAAGGAATATTTATTTTAGTGTGTCGATCTATTATAAAGGGTTTTTCTTCCCCTTCCTTTGCAATACCGCTAAAATCCCCTTTTACATCCATCATTAATACTGGAATTCCAAAGGAAGATAACTGTTCAGATAAAACCTGAATAGTTTTTGTCTTTCCGGTTCCAGTAGCACCAGCAATTAGTCCGTGTCTGTTTAATGTTTTTAAAGGTATTTTTACATGGGCATCTCCTAAAGCTTCTCCATTAAGCGTGGCAGCACCCAAAATAATACTATCTCCTTTGTGTGTATATCCTTCTGTAATGATTTGTATAAAATCGTCTCTTTTTGCCATAACGTAAATGAATTAAAAAGCATGGGTAATTTAGTACAATTATTTTTTATGTCAAATTAAATGTAATAAATTTAGTGTTTAACGCAATTATAAACATAGTTTAATACTCATACTTTAAAAAAATATTTTTAGGTATTACGCTATATTTATTGAATTAAATTATTATTAATTCATAAAATAATAAGGTATTTCTTTAAAAACACTAAATTTTTCTAAGGATATTGATGAAAAATCAATTAATTATAAATTTAAAAATAATTACGAATAAAATAATTTTTCAAAAAAATAAAAAAAAGTTTTTTTATCTGAACTAATCATATAAATTTGCGGCACTACAAGTTAATTAGAACTAAAAATAAATTGTTTAAAACTATTAAAATTAAAAAAAATGGCAAACGTTAAAAAAGAAAGCACTTCAAACGGAGGAGGAATGGTTTCAGGGCTTATTATTGTTGCATGTATTGGTGTTGGTGTGTTAATTTGGAAATTCATCATGGGTAATCCTTCGAATTTTGAAGGTGGAAATATTGAAACAGGACATCCTTTGAATACTTTGGGTCAAGTGTATCATGGAGGTGCAGTTGTGCCAGTATTGTTGGGGATGTTATTGATGGTTCTTGTTTTTTCTATTGAAAGATTTTTTGTTATATCCAAAGCTGCTGGTAAAGATAAATTAGATGCTTTTATGACAAAAGTACAATTAAGCATTAAAACGGGTGAAATTGATGAAGCTATTGCATTATGTGACAAACAACAAGGTTCTGTCGCAAATTCAATCAAATCTGCTTTAGTTAAATACCAAGCAGTTAAGAAAGAAGGATTTAATAGTGAAGAAGCAGCTGAGACTATTCACAAGGAAATCGAAGAAGCTACTTCACTTGAAATGCCAATGCTACAAAAAAACATGACAATTATATCATCTTTAGTTTCTTTAGGAACTCTTATTGGATTGTTAGGGACTGTATCGGGTATGATTAAAGCGTTTGGTGCATTAGCTGCTGCTGGAACTCCAGATCAAGCTGCTCTTGCTGCGGGTATTTCTGAAGCACTTATTAATACAGCAACAGGTATTGGAACTTCAGCTGTAGCAATTATTTCTTATAATTTCTTTACTTCAAAAATTGATGATTTAACTTATTCTATTGATGAAGCTGCTGTTTCAATTGTGAATACTTACAGAAGATTCAGAGGAAGTTTGAAGCAATAATATTTTGATATTTATATCAAATAAAAAACATAAAGAATGGCTAAAATAAAAATAAAAAAAAACCCAGGTTCTACAGACATGACTGCGATGTGCGATGTCGCGTTCCTTTTGCTTACCTTCTTTGTAATGACTTCAACTGCAAAAATACCTGAGGCACTAGTTGTAGATACACCAGTTTCAACTGTTCAGACTAAATTACCTACATCTGATTTGGCTACTTTAACTGTTGGTAAAGGAAAAGTGTTCTTTGATTTGAAAGGAAGAGAAGTTCGTAGGAGAACCTTAGAATTAATGGGCGAGAAATACGGTGTGACTTTTTCTGATGGTGATAAACAGATTTTTTCAATGATGGATGATTTCGGTGTACCAATTCTTAATCTTCAGCAGATCATTGACATGAAAGCGGCTGATAGGAGTAAAGCGGGGCAACCTGGTATTCCGACGGATTCGCTTGATAATCAGCTGAAGGAATGGATCTACAATGCGCGTATTGCAAATATCGAGGTAAACGATAAAGAATTGCAAGTGGCCATTAAGGGTGATGGTAAAGAGGAATATCCAGCCATTAGAAAAGTGATGGATATTTTACAAGAGCAAAAAATCAATAGCTTTAGTTTAGTTACTGGTTTGAGAGGAAAAGATTTTTAATAAAAAAAAGACACTACAATGGCTGAATTAAATACAGGCGATGATGGAGGCGGAAAAGGTGGTAAAGTAAGAAGTAAAAAATCAAACGCAAAAGTAGATTTAACTGCTATGGTTGATTTAGCGTTCTTATTAATTACATTCTTTATGCTTACCACGACGTTGTCTAAACCTCAATCGATGAGTTTGGGCTTGCCAGATAAAGATGACGACCCTTCAAAAAACAAAGACATCAAAGTAGATGAGAATCGTACGATGACTGTATTGTTGGGAGAAGATAATAAATTAGTTTATTATATGGGGTTGTTAGCAGCGCCGATTGGTGGTCCAAAAGATATGGCTTTTGGGAAAGATGGAATTCGTAAGGAAATATTGTCTCGAAAAGTATCAGTTGTTGAGTATACAGGGAATAAAAGCAAAGGGATGATTGTTATTATCAAACCTAGTAAAAAATCGAAGTATAAAAACTTAGTTGATATTCTTGATGAAATGGCGATTACAGGCGTTGAAACCTATGCTATCGTACCTGAATTTACACCAGAGGAACAAAAATTGTTAGAAGGAAAGTAAGTTTTATTCTTATGCCCCAATAACCTAATAATTAAGAAAAATGAAATTAGACATATTAAAAAATCAATGGCTTGATATAGTATTCGAAGGCCGTAACAAAGTTTACGGAGCTTATGAATTAAGAAAGTCAAACAGAAAGACTACTATAAAAGCGCTTATTCTTGGGGCGATATTTTTTAGCGTTGCTCTGGCGGCCCCTCTTATCATCGACTTACTTCCTCAAGGTGCTGAAGATGATATGGACAGGGATATTAAAATCACTGCTATTAAACTGCCGCCAAAGAAAAAAGAAGAACCTAAACTAAATATCCCACCACCACCACCACCACCACCAAAAGTGGATCAGGTTAAGTTTGTGAAGCCGGTGGTAGCTAAGGCAGAAGAAGTGACTGAGGAGCCGCCGAAGATTGTCGAAATGAAGGAAAAAAAGATTGGTGCAGAGACGATCAAGGGAGATCCGGATGCTGTATTGACTGTGGCGCCAGTAGGTCCTGGACCAACAAAAATTGTAGAAGAGGACAATCAAATTTATAATACAGCGGGTATCGAAGTAAAACCTGAATTCCCTGGAGGAATGGCTAAGTTTTATAAGTACGTGGGTAGTAACTACCGTGCGCCGGACGAAGAAGGACTTAAAGGAAAAATTTATGTTACTTTTGTAGTAGAAAAAGATGGTTCACTAACAGACATCAAAGTGCTTAGGGACATTGGTTATGGAACTGGAAAAGAAGCAATAAGAGTGCTTGAAAGATGTCCGAGATGGAATCCAGGAGTTCAAAACGGAAAGCCGGTGAGAGTATTATATTCTCTTCCGATTACTATTCAAACAGCGGATTAATGTTGGATAAGATATATAGAAGTATTCAGGAGAAATCGCTCAAAGAGCGGTTTCTTCTCGTTATAGGTGTTTTGTTTTTTGTATTTTACTTGATTTTAGGATTATTGATTATTTTTATGAATAATTTTCCTTTGGATATGAAATTGGGTTATAGAATTGCTTTTGGAATGCTACTTATAACGTATGGTTTCATAAGGTTAATTCGTCTTATTAACGATAATAAATGATATATTATGAAAAAGTTTTTCAAACGTACTTATCTAGTTCTCGCTTCGTTATTTTTGGTACTAATATCTTGTAAGCAATCGGGCGATGCGAAAAAAGGTGTAGATACCATTCTAAAAGGAAATGTAACAATATTAGTCGATGAGACATTAAAGCCCATCATTGATGATCAGGTAGCGGTTTTTGAAAGTAAATATGAAGCTAAGATTAATTTAGATGCAAAGTCAGAGAAAGAGTTAATTAAAGGATTTCTTAATGACAGTTCTGGGGTAGCTGTTTTGTCGAGAACATTGAATCAGGATGAAATCAAATACTTTGAACGAAAACGCATAACTCCTAAAATAACAAAAATAGGTATTGACGCAATCGCTTTTATTAGGAATAATACAAGTAAAGATACTTTGATTGCTTTAGAAGATGTTATTAGTTTTATGCAAGGTCAAGAACAAGCGAATATAAAAGGATTAGTTTTCGATAATCCTAATTCTAGCACGCTGCGTTATATGAACGATCTTGCAGGATTAGATGAAACGCCTACAAAGTCTGTGTTTTCCTTCAAAACAAACGAAGACGTGATTAAATATGTTTCTGAGAATGAAGGAATGGTCGGAGTTGTTGGCGTCAATTGGTTATCACAGCCGTCAACTACTTCGAAAAGTGATATGAAAAACATAAATGTGCTTAATGTCAAAAGTTTAAATAATATTGGCTATTTTGCGCCTTCGCAAAATAACATTGCAGAAGGTACTTATCCTTTGGCACGTGATTTGTATATAATAAATTGTCAAGGTTATTCTGGATTGGGAATGGGGTTCGCTTCATTTGTTGCTGGAGATATAGGTCAAAGAATAATTTTAAAATCTGGACTGCTTCCTTTTAGGATGCCAGGAAGAAATATTATTATTAAAACTAAGTCTAATACTGACGAGAAAAAATGATAATGAATGTGAATATGAATAAATTAAAAAAAGTTAAAATGAACAAATTTAAAATTTTAGGTGTGGCGTTTTTGTCTTCCGTAGCGTTTAGTTATGCTCAAGACATAGATCAAGCTAAAAAAGAGATGGACGCCGAAAAGTACCAAAACGCAAAAATTACGTTAAAATCAATAATCAAGGAAGATCCGGATAAAGGGCTGGCTTATTTTCTTTTGGGGAATGTTTACCTTACTCAAAGGGTAGTTGATTCTGCAAAGATTAGTTATCAAAATGGTTTAAGGGCTAAAGATGAAGAGCATTTTAATTATATTGGATTGGGTCAAATGGACCTTAATGACGGTAATTTAGCCGCTGCCAAAACTAAATTTGATTTGGCAATAGAAGAAATGGGAAGAAGAGATTTTGAAGAGTTCGTCTATGTGGCAAAAGCGTATATGAATGCTTATAAACCGGATTATAAAGCTGCGATAAGTACTTTGAAACGTGTTGATGAGAAGTACAGTCAAGAGCCGCTTGTATTACTAGCTCTTGGAGATGCCTATTATGGTGATAAAAATCAAAATGATGCATACTCAGCATATCGTAATGCATTTCGTATAGATAATACTTTGATAAGAGCCAAAATGCAATTGGGAGTTTTACTTAAAGGGGCTAAAGCATATACTGAAGCGGTAGCCGCTTACAATGATGTGATAGCAACAAATCCTAATTACGGGCCTTTATATCGTGAATTAGCTGAGACATATTACTATTGGGCAGTTAATGTACCTTCCAGAAATGATCAATACATGAAACAAGCCTTGTCTTATTATGAAAAATACATGGTTTTAACGGATTATTCGTTGGCTTCACGTATGCGTCATGCGGATTTTTTAATTGTGGCTCATGATTACAAAGCTTTGGAAATTGAAGCTGAAAAAATGAAGGAAATTGACAATGTTAATCCTAGAATCTTACGTTATTTAGGGTACTCCGCATATTTTAATGACAATGTGGATGTAGCTATCAAAGCTCTTGAAGATTTCACAGAAAATGCATCAAATAATGTAATGTCACTGGATTATTTATATTTAGGTTTTGCTAATATTAAAAAAGCAACAATGGGCACGGACTTAACAGTCGCAGAGCCAGTATTGTTTAACAAAGGAATTGCTCTTGTTAAAAAAGCATATGCTTTGGAAAATTCTGTTGCAAATGACTTAAGTGAAGCTGGAAAGGATCTTTATGAGAAGAAGATGTATAAAGAAGCAGCTGCTATTTTTGAAATCGCAACTTCTTACAAAGAATCTAAAAACTATTTACTTGATAATTTTTATTTAGGGAACTCTTTGTATTTCGATAATACAAAAACTGGCGCTATAAAAGATTCAATTGCTTTGAATAAGGCAGATATTGCTTTTGGAAATGTAATAGAAGCGTCACCAGCAACTGTGGATGTTTATGTTTATCGTGCAAGAACGAACAGTTTGCTTGGGAATGATGAATTGATGATTAAATACTACCAGCAATATATTAATATTGTCGGTAAGAATTTAAGAAAGGAGTTAGAGCAAGCTGATTCTGAGGTTAACATGAATGATTTTCTTCCTAATTTATATAAGAGGACCATAACAGATTTTAACTATTCATTATATCAAGCTGAAATGGATAAAATTAAACCTAAACTAATCGAAGCCTATAACACTATGGCTGCCGCTTACGCTAATACTGACAAAGTAAAAGCTGTTGAGATGTTCAATAAAACACTTGCTATCGATCCTGAGAATGGATACGCGAAACAGTCCGTGAATACGCTTAAATAAGCGAATTTATTTAAAACAAAAAACCGGTAGCCTAAACGCTATCGGTTTTTTTTGTTTTTGATTAAAAGAAGTGATTTTATTAGGGCTTCATTTTTGACCTTCTCTCTTTTATTTGATGCTAATTAAGCAGTGGTGTTGTCGGTTATTTTGTTTGTATCATCAATTTTTAGAAAGCATTTCCATATAATTAAATTACTCCTTTTCAAATTGGCTATCTTTGCATCTTTAAATTATTATAATGCTATCAAAAGAAGTACAATTAGAGGTTAATAAAGGGGCCATGCTTCCCTTAATGGAAGAGTTTTACACAATTCAAGGGGAAGGTTATCATACCGGAACAGCAGCTTATTTTGTGAGAATAGGGGGTTGCGATGTAGGTTGTCATTGGTGTGATGTTAAAGAAAGTTGGAACGCCGCTTTGCATCCGCCTACGAGTGTCGATTTAGTAGTTGCTAATGCTAGTAAATATGCGGAAACTGTAGTTGTGACAGGAGGGGAACCATTAATGTGGGATATGACCTTGCTGACACAAATGCTTAAGGATAATAATCGTAAGGTTCATATAGAAACTTCGGGAGCCTATAATCTTACTGGAATATGGGATTGGATTTGTCTTTCACCAAAGAAAAATAAGTTACCTACTAAAACTGTTTATGACAAAGCACACGAATTGAAGGTTATTATCTTTAACAAACATGATTTTATTTTTGCAGAAGAGCAGGCTGAGTTGGTAAATAACGACGCCATATTATTTCTTCAGCCCGAATGGAGCAAGAAAGAAGAAATGACTCCTTTAATCGTGGACTACGTAATGAAGAATCCAAAATGGAGGGTATCACTACAAACGCACAAATACCTGAACATACCGTAATCGTAATTTACTTTTTTTTCCATAAAAATGCCCCAAATAGTTTCTGACTTTTTGGGGTATGTTCATTTTGTGAGGCTTGTTTAGTTAATTTTAGACTTAAGATTTGTCGTAATTATTTGTTTTTTATATCGAAAGCCTGGCCAAATAATCATAATGTTCTCCCTCTAAAATCAATTCAGATTTTAGGCCGTTTGCAAAAGCAGCATTTTGAAGGGTGTTGTAATCAATATACATCCAGTCAAAAGGTTTTTCTTTTTCTCCTTTGTAAGAGATGTTGAAAACAACTTCGCCATAATAGGCATTATCTGATGGAATCCACTTCCCGCCATCTTCATCATCGTCAAACATATAAATTATATCAGAGCTGTCTAGTAGAATTTGACCTCCAGGATTTAATAGAGATTTGAGTTTTAAAAGAAAATTAGGTATGTTCTTCAACTTGCCGCACATACCAGCACCGTTCATTAATAATAAGACAGTATCATATTTTTCGTTTTCTAAGGTCATTACGTCGTGCACTCGGGCATCTTTTATTCCGCGTAATGAGCATGCGTCGATCGCATTTGGTGAAATGTCGATGGCTGTTACTTCTAGGCTTCTTTCGTTTTGCAAAGTCAAACTGTGACTGCCCGCGCCGCAACCAACGTCTAGGATTCTACCTTTGGCTAGTTGAAGTGCTTTTTGTTCCATCTTAGGCATTTCATTATATGATCGAAATAAATAAGTGACACTCATTTCATCTTCCTCTGAAATTGTAGTTTCGGTAATCAAATCTTCAGGTGAATTATTCGTTTGAAAATCAAGTATGGCTTTGCCAAAAAGGTCTTTCATTTATTTAGTTTAAAGTTTACTGTTCGATTTAGAAAGCTTAGTTTTGCAGATATTAATTTTAAAATGTAAGCTTGAAACCATCTTTAAACGATCTTGTAAAACTTGCCAAAGATAAGCATATAGAAACCAAAAAGTATTTCGATAAGCTTAAAAAGAAAACGCCTAAGAATTTAGATTATGTGATGCAGGATTTGCATGATGCAGAATTTAAGAAAACCGATTGTTTAAAATGTGCCAATTGTTGCAAAACAACTGGGCCATTGTTTACATCGGCAGATATTGAGCGAGTATCAAAATACCTAAAGCAGAAGCCGCAACAATTTATCGAACAATATTTGCGCATTGATGAAGATAAGGATTATGTGCTGCAAAGTGTTCCTTGTACTTTTCTGGATAGTGAAAATGCATGTATGATATATGATGTACGTCCAAAAGCATGTAGAGAATTTCCTCACACGGATAGAAAGAAGTTTCAGCAAATCACAGATTTAACTTTGAAGAACATTCCTGTTTGTCCTGCGGCCTATAACATTATAGAAGAAATGAAAAAGAAATTGCCTTTATAGCAAATCCAAAAGCGCATCTTTCTTCTTGGTTCTTTTTAATAAATTAAATACTGACTCCTCATTTCTTTAAACTGGATTAACCCTTTCTCCCAGCTTTTTCTGATCTCTACTTCAGAGACTCCATTTTCTATTTGCGACTGTAGTTTTTTGGTCCCCGCCAATTTTGTAAAAAACGAATTAAAAAATTTTGATTTATCTTCGGTGGTTTGATAAGCTTTAATTAACCATTTTAATTCCATTCGATTTACTTTGGCTATAGCCGATAAATCTTCACCAAAGCATTCAATCTCATTATAAAAAGGATTTTGTGCTCCTATATTTGGTTTTGGTATGAAACTAAAGTTGCTTTTTGGCAAATAGGGCGATCCGTAAATTTGAAACTGTTTGGCCGTTCCCCTTCCTACACTTACATTGGTACCTTCAAAAAGGCATAAACTCGCATAAAGATTCACAGCTTGGTCATTCGGAAGATTAGGTGATGGTTTCACGGGTAAGCTGTAATTCATCTTTCTGTTGTAATTAGTACAAGGAATCACTGTCAGTTTGCATTGAATGCCGTTTTTCAGCCACTTTTCACCATTAATCATTTTCCCATATTCACCGATGCTCAGTCCGTGTAAAATAGGAATTGGATGCATGCCTACAAAGCTGGAATATTCCTTTTCCAAAATCGGACCATCTACAACATTTCCATTAGGGTTGGGTCTGTCCAGAATAATTAGGGGAATTTTATTTTCGGCGCAAGCCTCCATTACATAGTGTAGGGAGGATATATAAGTGTAAAATCGTGCGCCTACATCTTGCAAATCAAATACCATTATGTCGATTCCAGCTAATTGTGCTGGCTTCGGTTTTTTGTTGTCGCCATATAGCGATATGATAGGCAGGCTTGTTTTGGGATCTTTGCCGTCAACGACATGTTCGCCAGCATCAGCTGTCCCGCGGAAGCCATGTTCAGGCGCAAATATTTTCTGAATAGCGATATTTTCTTCTACTAGAAAATCAACTATGTGGTTGCTGTTTGATAAAAGCCCCGATTGATTTGTTACAATGCCAATTTTTTTATCCCTTAAGAAGGGAAGGTAGATCGTTCCATTGTCGGCGCCAGTACTAATTGCTAGTAATACACTGCTTTTTACGGTTGCGGAGTATTGTTTCTCGTCTTTGGCAGCTTGTTTCTCGATTGAACTTCCACAAGAAAACAATACGAGTACTCCACAAGATAATATCAAGATTGTTTTCCTGAAAGTCTTAACTACGAAAAAGATAGATGTAAGTGTCATGTTTTATTGTAATAAGTGAAAAATGGAGCGATTCTTGGCTGAAAACTTTATGTATATTTGCATAACAACCAAAACACCTCTCTTGAATTTAGAATACTTCATAGCCAAAAGACTAATAACTGCTAAAGATTATAAAAGTAGCATATCTGCACCAATTATAAAAATTGCAATTTCAGCCATTGCAATAGGAATGGTCATGATGATTGTTTCAATAGCAACGGGAATTGGGCTGCAACAAAAGATTAGAGAAAAAATTTCTGCATTTAATGGGCATATCATTATTTCTAATTATGACAATAACCAATCTGAAGTTCCTTTAGTTCCAATTTCAAAAAACCAGGATTTTTATCCCGAGTTCAAAACGGTTGAAGGGGTGAGTCATATTCAAGCCATTGCAAGTAAAGCTGGAATTATAAGAACTGAGTCCGCTTTTGAGGGGATTATTTTTAAGGGAGTGGGTGCTGATTATGACTGGACGAATATAAAGGATTATGTCGTGTCGGGAAAACTACCTGATTTTTCTAAAAAGGTAAATCAAGATGTGTTGATTTCTCAGTTCCTCGCCGATAGATTAAAGCTAAAGGTGGGAGATACCTTTAATACTTTCTTCATGAAAGAGGCTCAGAATAAGTTACCTAATATTCGAAGGTTTAAAATCATGGGGATTTTTAATTCAGGTTTCCAGGAATTTGATGCCACCTATATCATTGGGGATATTCGTCACATGCAACGAATTAACAAATGGAAACCTGATCAAGTGGGAGCTTTCGAGGTTTTCGTGGATGATTTTGACGATATAAAACGGGTGGGAGATCAGGTATATCAACAAACGGGTTCGACGCTTGACACTAAAACCATAATAGAAAAATACAGTTATATATTTGAATGGCTTCAATTATTCGATTTCAATATCATAGTCATACTAATCGTCATGATATTGGTTGCTACCATCAATATGGTGGTGGCGTTGTTGGTACTTATTCTGGAGCGTACCCAAATGATAGGGATTTTGAAGGCATTAGGGGCAAACAACTGGAGTATTCGTAAAATATTTCTTTACAACGCTTCCTACCTTATTCTTCGTGGATTATTCTGGGGGAACCTCATTGGTATATCTATATTATTACTGCAACAGCATTTTGGAATAATCAAACTCAATCCGGAAAATTACTATGTAAATGAGGCGCCGGTATATCTTAATTTGGGATATATCGCATTACTGAACCTTCTTACGATTGGCGTTTGCTTTTTGGTGTTGTTAATTCCTTCCTATATAATAACAAAAATCTCACCCGTCAAAGCGATTCGTTTTGATTAGAGCAATTAGGAGCTATTTCCTGCTATACGCTACAATCTTATCTGCCGAACACCGGCATATAAGGATTTATGCTGCTATCAGGGCTAGGGATTGGGTTTAAAAACCTGATTCTTTTTTCGATTTAATGAATAAGCGCTTTATTGTATAGGCGTAAGTTTTAAAAGTACAGAAATATTCATAAAGCTTTTAGCCTTTGAAAGGCTAAAAGCTTTATTTTGTAGAGAGGCTACGTGAATTCCCGAAAAACTGTTAGCTTAATATAGGATATATTGTCAAAGCACTTCCGCTAAGACTACCTTTCCTTCGGAGAGGGCCGGGGAGAAGAAAAAACTTTTGTCTTCAAATGACGGTTGTTCAACAAGTTAAACTCAAAGTTAAGAAAAAGAGTAAAAAAAGGCTTCTAAAAAGCTTGAATTAGCCAATAAAGGTGGTACTTTTGCACCCGCAACAACGAATAAGTTCTTTAAAATATTGAGTAAGTGAAACACGGGAAAACGGGTTTATATTAAAAGAAAAGAGAAAGCAAAACTTTCTAAAAAAGATTTTAAAAAA
Organism: Flavobacterium sp. W22_SRS_FP1; assembly: GCF_052113685.1. Lineage (NCBI taxonomy): Bacteria > Pseudomonadati > Bacteroidota > Flavobacteriia > Flavobacteriales > Flavobacteriaceae > Flavobacterium > Flavobacterium sp. W22_SRS_FP1. The sequence goes on along the minus strand of NZ_JBGQOE010000038.1, from coordinate 20 downwards.
CACTTGCGAGATTAAAAAGA
>NZ_JBGQOE010000037.1:0-23144 GCF_052113685.1 Flavobacterium sp. W22_SRS_FP1 | reverse complement strand
CCCGAACAGAGTAGTTAAGCCCGCCTGCGCAGATGGTACTGCAGTTATGTGGGAGAGTATGTCGTCGCCTTTCTTTAAAAAACCCTATTCATTTATTTGAACAGGGTTTTTTTGTGAGTAATAAAATCAGATTTTTGTTTATAGCATCGACGCTGGTCGTCCAGTGGTCTCGGTTCGTCGCGTTTATTTAATCTGATCTTGTTATATATTGTACTTAAAAGGGATCAATCCTAAAACCTGTGGAGCGACAAAATTTAAGCATAAATATTATTTAGTCTAAAAACGTAGAATTCTATATTTCTAACGCCTCTAATCTGTGATCTAAATGCTTTTATTTTTGCGTTGAAAGATTCAGAGATCAAGACCAAAACCTGTGGATTAGTAAAAATTACGCATAAATATTAGTCAGCCTAAAAAGGAAAAGTGCAACGTTTCTCTCACAGCTGAATTGATATCTGAATGCTTTTATTGTGGCATTGAAAGATTCAGCCGATCCGTTTGTGCTTCTGTTATCAAAATCGTGTAATATTGTTTGGTAATGATTCATTATGGATCTGGAGATCGAATTGAAAGACTTAAACCCAGATTGAGTTACCTTCTCGTGCCATTTGGCTAATCTTTATATTCCAACGATTTTATCGGTTGTATTTTCAAATTTGTTACGTAAGTCCTTAGTTAGATTTTAAGGTTTTTGGATATCAGGATATAATGCAAATAATAATGAGGCTCGTTCTATTGGGTTTTAGTACCATTTAGATTTGTTTTTATAAAGAAAATAGCGGGAATGGACTAGTAATTGTTTAAGTGTATCTCCATTAGATAGCACTTCCGATTCAAACTTTTTATTTCCTTCTTTTGCTTTTTTTCATTGCTTTATTTTCTGGATATATTGCTGGCCAACGGTATTTGATTCTTATTTCTTGTAAAGCTTCCAAGGCTAATCTTTGGACATGAGCTTAGCGAAGCGATACCGCGAATTCCAAAATTTAAATATAGTAAATGAGTAAAGCGGTTGGTTACCCGTGTAGCATTTTGAAATCAATATTTGGAAATTAATCACATATTTGTTGCCATATCTAGGGTAATCTCTGTGACTTGATTGCGCGCTTTGAGAGGAATTATTTCTATAATAAAAATTACAGTATCGTCTTTAGTCAGGCAATCATGGCAACTATAGTTCCTTTCTTTCCTTTGGCTGTTTTGTTAGTTAAAATAGTATAGAGTTCGCCATTGGAGAGGGAGGTTTCATCTATCGATAAACGTGTGCCTAAGTTTTTTGGAAAAATAAGCCATTGCTTGGCGTGTGAGAGTTGATCCCAGGTTTTAAAATCACTTAGAAAATCTTTGTATTGATGTTGCAGATTTTTGCTACTAACTCTATAAAAAGAAGCAATGGCATTGCAGTGATTAGGCTTCGAATCTAATGATCTCTTTTAAAAAAGACGCGAACTCTTGTGTGACCCGAGTCCCGTCTGCTACTAAATTCCTATCTCTAAAAACGACTTGACCTGTATTTTGATTAAGCCATCTTCTGTATGTGATGTTTAATATGTCTGATGTCCACTAATTGGTAAATCTTGAACAGCTATCTCTTCAAAGAACCCTTTGGAGCTTAATTTAGATTGACTGTATTCTTTGGAATTGAATTAGTTTCTTTTAATTACAAATGGAGTATTTCTTGTCCTTTCTTATAAGATGTCAATTCAAAACAATCCACAATAATCTTTGGTATGAATAATTTGATAAGTTCGTTATAAGAAGCTTGCATTTGATTTAGGAATACAAATGTCTTCTTTTTAATATTTTCCCACAACATTTTGACTTGATCCGATCTGAGCGATTCAAAAAAGTAGTGTTAAAATTTTATTAAATTTTTAGTTGGTTAATCAATATAATATACTACTTTTAAATTTATATTATTAGTCATTTCTTTACAATGTGTAGTAATTAGGTATCAACGATAACATTCCTTTTATGAAAAATAAATTCCTTTTGTTTTTATTACTTTTTTCACTTTCGGGCAGCAAACTTATTGCAAAGAACTTTGATAGAAACTCGAATATTTCCAAAATAAACGCAGGTTTTTCGAATGTAGGGTTTATATTGGATACGGTTAAAAAAAGCAATAAGACCTTAAAGACCCGAAAGTCTTTAGCTATTATTCCGCCACCTCAGACAACTGCTGGTAGTGCTTGTATAGAGGAAGGTGAGGCTAGCGTTAAAGTATTTATGTCAGCATCCGGCGGAAGCGGTGATTTGGTCGAATGGTATTCCAGTCAAAGTTCTAGTACTGTATTGTTCACTGGGTCTATATATGGTCCAAATATAAGTGAAACTACGACTTATTATGTTCGAACAAGTACAGGTCCCGATTTTAGTGTCAGGGTGCCAGTAGTCGCTTCTGTTTATTCTTCTCCGCCAGCGGTTAGTTTGTCTGTCATTCCTGAAGATGCAGTTATATGCGAAGGCGCTCCACTTGTATTTATTGCAACTGGTGGTGCCGATCTATTTGAATTTTCAATTGATGGGATTGTAAAGCAATTTATGTCTGCTAACAAAGAGTTCCAAACATCTGAATTAAAGAAAGGTCAAATTGTTGGCGTTAGAACTCGCTATGCTATAAATTTCGATGGAAACATTTCTGAGACAGCTTGGGGAAAAGGAGCTATGGAAGATAATAATTTGTCCGCGCCTTTATCTATAATTGCAGCAAGTGGATATGTGAATTCCATTAAAATTAGTCCAACCGAAGATAAGTTAGTTTTTGGTATGGCAGGAAAATTAGAAAGCAATAGAAGCATATTAGTGTTTTTGGATACAAAGCCAGGAGGTTTTAATGTGTCGAATTATGGAGATGAAGCAGATGCTGTACCATCTGCAAGAGGCTTTAATTATTTTAATAATAATCCAAGTACCTTTGATTCGTATTTTCAAGCTGATTTTTGTCTCACGATTTCAACGGATGATGGCGGTACAAATTATTTTGCAGATGTTATTGAATTAAAAACAGGAACCTCTATTAAGACAAGGTTGGGAAGAGTAGCAACAGGAAGTCCATCTTCTGTAATGGGAGTTGATAGTGGTAACTTAGGGATTGACGATTATAATTTAGGTTTTGAAGTGGAAGTGCTGAAGTCTTTAATAGGCTATACAGTAGGAGATATTAAGTTTTTTGCATTAACTATGCAAGATGATACTGAATCTAATTATAATGTTACGAATTCCTTTTTAAGCCCAGAACTTAGCGGCACTTCGGATTATGGAAGTGGAGCTATAGATTATAATACAAAAGATCCGAACCCAGTTGTTGTCTCAGCAGATGCGTTGATTCCTTGTTATAAAGAGGCAAGTATTTCTGTTAATTTGAATGAAAAGCCAACAGTTGCAAGCGTAGGACCGGATCAGGTTAATTGTTCATTAACAAGCGGCGCCCTTGGAGGAAATACTCCTGAGGTAGGCTCGGGTGTATGGACATTAAAATCTGGACCAGGTGCGGTAAGTTTTAGTGACGCAAACAGTGGGAATTCCACTGCTACTGTTGATTTAGAAGGGATGTATGTTTTCACATGGTCGATCTCGAATGGTGTTTGTCCAACGTCTACTGCGGATATAATTGTAGAATTTAATATTGCGCCGCTAACTCCGACAGCAAGTGATCTTACTGAATGTGCCTCGTCACCAATCCAAACTCTAACTGCTACAGCTACTTCGCAAACAGGAGAGACAATTGTATGGTATGACGCAGCTACTGGAGGGAATGTAGTATCGGACCCTTCTTTAAGCGCTTTAGGAACAATTACTTATTACGCTGAGTCAGCAAAAGACAGTACGCCTTGTGTTAGTGGCTCACGAACGGCAGTCACTTTAACGATTAATCCAAACCCAATCGTTCCTGTAAGTGGGGGGGACCAGACTGAATGTGCTTTATCCCCAGTTCAAACTTTGACAGCTGCAGCTACTGCAGAAGTTGGTGGATCAGTAGTATGGTACGATGCCGTTACTGGTGGCAATGTAGTGACAGAGCCTTCATTAAGTGCATTAGGAACCATTAGCTATTACGCAGAATCTGAAGATGACGCAACATCTTGCGTAAGTGCATCACGTACAGAAGTAACTTTAACTTTAAATCCTAAACCAATTGTTCCCGTAAGCGACGGGGACAAAACGGAATGTGCTTTGTCACCAATTCAAACTTTAACTGCTATCGCTAAAGCGCAAGCAGGAGAATCAGTAGTTTGGTACGATGCAGCTACAGAAGGAAATGTAGTGCCAGATCCTTCTTTAAACGAATTGGGAACGATTACTTATTATGCGGAATCAGCAAACGATTCTACCCCCTGTGTTAGTAGCTCACGTACTACAGTCACCTTAACTATTAACCCAAATCCAATCGTTCCTGTAAGTGGAGGAGATCAGATGGAATGTGCTTTGTCACCGATTCAAACCTTGACGGCTACAGCGACAGTAGAAGCTGGAGAATCAGTAGTATGGTATGATTCAGCTAGTGATGGCAATGTGGTAGCAGACCCCTCATTAGGTACGTTAGGAACGATTACATATTATGCGGAAGCTGAAGATGATGTAACATTTTGTGTAAGTACTTCGCGTGTAGCAGTAAAATTAACATTAAATCCAAAACCAATCGTTCCGTTAAGTGGAGGAGATCAAACTGAATGTGTTTCATCATCAGTCCAAACTCTAACGGCTACGGCAACAGCTCAATCAGGAGAGTCTTTAGTTTGGTATGATGCCGCTATCGGCGGGAATTTTATTTCGGACCCTTCTTTAAGCACAGTAGGAACAATTACATATTTTGCAGAATCTGGAAATGAAGAGACAGCTTGTGTCAGTAGCTCACGTACTGCGGTTACCTTAACTATTAATCCAAATCCAATTATTCCTGTAGGTGGAGGAGATCAAACAGACTGTGCTGCGTCTCCAATTCAAACTTTGACTGCTACTGCGACATCTCAAGTGGGAGAATCGGTAGTATGGTATGATGCAAATACTGATGGAAATATTATAGCAGAGCCTTCATTAAGCTCATTGGGAAGTATTACATATTATGCGGAGTCTGTAAATGATGCGACAGCTTGTGCAAGCACATCACGTGTAGCAATTAGTTTGACTATTAATCCGAGACCAGAAGTACCAGTAAGTGGAGGGGATTTAACGGAATGTACCGATGGAACAACTACACAAACCTTAACTGCAACTGCAGAGGGCAATTCGATATCTTGGTATACAACTGATACTGGTGGAAGCCCAGTCTCAGAGCCAACACAAGTAGGAGTAGGGGCAACTACTTATTATGCGGAATCGTCAGACGGAGTTTGCGAGAGTCTTACTCGTACAGCTGTCAAGTTGACAATTGTAGGTGTAGTACCAAATCCAACTGCAAACGATCAGACTATTTGTTCAGACGGTACAGCTGATCAAACTATAACTGCAATAGCAGTTGGTGACACCATTACTTGGTATACTGACTTGGTGGGGGGTACTGTGGTATCTAACCCTGTTCAAGTCGGTGTTGGTACAGCCACGTATTACGCTGAATCATCAATCGGAAATTGCTTAAGCGATGCTAGGACAGAAGTAATGTTAAGCATAACAGCAACTCCTTCAATGCTTACAGCTACAGTTAGTAAGCAGCCTACTTGTGTTGACCCAACTGGTGAAATAACAATTGGATCGCAAACGGATGCTGAATATAGTATTGGGGAGGGATTTCAAGACAGTCCAATTTTTACAAACCTACAATCAGGGAGCTATACAGTTAGTGTCCGTTTTAAAAACAACACTTCATGCGAGATTAAAGGAGCCAGTCAAACAATAAATCCAATTCCTGCCGAAATTCAATTTGAGAGTACGGGAGACTGTATTAATAAGGAGTATATAATTACAGCGTCACCATTAGCAAGTTCGTATGATTCAAACAATGTAGACTATCAATGGAAAGATAATTTGGGTAACCCTATTGCGACAAATTCTAATACTTTGAACGGGTCAGATATTATTGCATCTAGTAGTGCTGAAGTTACTTTTCCGTTAAACTATACTTTAACCATTACTTCAATGGCTACTGGTTGTGAAACAACCAATAATATAGTTATTGAATCTGTATTTTGTAATATTCAAAAAGGAATCTCTCCAGACGGAAATGGCTCAAATGATTATTTTGATCTGAGATTGTTGGATGTGAAGAAGCTTCAAATATTTGATAGATATGGTATTAAAGTTTATAGCCAGATAAATTATACTAATCAATGGACAGGTCAGTCTGATAATGGTAATGAACTTCCAAGCGCAACCTACTATTACGTTATGGAATTTGACAATGGTGTGCCGAAAACAGGCTGGATCTATCTAATCAGAGAAAAATAGTTAATTAATAAAATTACGTTGGTACTTAATGTAACAAATGAAAAACAAATTGATATGAACAAAATATTTTTTGCTGCTCTTTTGGTTCTTATTACTTGGGTAGATGCAATAGCGCAACAAAACCCACATTATACTCAATATATGTATAATATGAATGTTATTAATCCCGCATATGCTGGTTCAAAAGAAAGCATTTCCTTTGGTGCCTTATATAGAAAGCAGTGGGTGAATATCGAGGATGCACCTACCTCATTTACTTTTTCGGGACATGGCCCAACAGGTAAAAATGTAGGTTTAGGCTTATCTGTTATTTCTGATAAAATAGGCCCTATCACGCAACAAAATGTGTATGGTGACTTCTCTTATACGTTAAAACTAAATGACAAACATAGGCTTGCGTTAGGTCTTAAAGCAGGTGTCTCATTTCACAAAGTTGGGCTTAGAGAAATTCAATCTTCTTTGCCAGATCCTTCTGAAGGGATTTTCGGCGAGGATATTAATGATGCTTCATTAAATTTTGGAGCGGGAGCTTTTTATTACACAGATAAATATTATGTTGCTTTTTCAATCCCCAATATGATGAACGCGGCTCATTTGGATTATAATGGGCGAGAATATGGCTCTGATGTTTCGCACTATTTTTTAACTGGCGGATACGTCTTTGATGTTAATTATGACTTGAAGTTTAAACCTTCTTTTATGTTAAAATCAGCATTTAATGTGTCGCCTTCTTTGGATGTCAACGCAAATTTTTTGTATATGGAAAAAATTGAAGTTGGTGCAAGTTACAGACTCGAAGATAGTTTTGGTGCTATGGTTAATTTTGCTATTACACCTGAGTTAAGAATAGGGTATGCCTATGATCATATAGTTTCGGAGCTGAATGTAACCTCTGCTTCATCTCATGAGTTTATTATTTTGTACGACTTGTTTACGCCAAAAAAGGTCTCACGTTCACCTAGATTTTTCTAATATAAATTTGTAATTGATGAAAAAAATTAATCTAATATTATTTTTTGTGTTGGTAAGTATTTCGATGTCAGCACAAAGTATAGATACAAAAGTTGCAGATAAATTAGTTAAAGGCCATGATTATGGTCAAGCTGTGCTAGAATATTTATCGTTGATAAAAAAGGGAAATTCTGATCCATATGTTATGAAACAGCTTGGAGATTGTTATTATAATATGAATAATACAGTTGATGCCGAGAAATGGTATGGCCTAGCCATAAAGACGGAGCAAGATCCTGAAATTTATTATAGATATGGGCAAATGCTAAAATCTAATGGTAAGTATGCCGAATCAAATGATCAGATGAAAACTTTTGTTGCCAAGATGCCTAATGATAAAAGAGCAAAGGAATTTATTGCGAATCCAAATTACCTTTCAGATTTAATGGGTATCGAGAAAGCCTTTGTTGTAGAATTTATTTCAGTTAACTCTAATCGATCCGATTTTGGTGCTATTCTTTATGATAACTTGCTTTATTTTGTGAGTGCGAGAAATGAAAGTAATAAAATATATGGGTGGAACAACGAACCGTTCTTAGATATTTATCAATCTACAGTTAATAATGATGGGACTTATACAGAGCCAATTCCTCTAGGCGAATTAAACTCTAGGTTTCATGAAGGTCCTTTGTCCATAACAGAAGGTGGAAGTACTATCTATTTTTCAAGTGAAAGCTTTAAAGAGAAGTTATTTGTGAACGATAAAGCGCAAAAGCTCCGGTTTGGTCAAGTAAATCTTTTCAAAGCAAGTAATGAAAATGGTAAATGGGTCAATTCGATGCCATTGCCTTTTAATAGTAAAAATTACTCTACAGGAAATCCTTCGATAGATAAAGAGGGAAAAACACTTTATTTTGCATCTAATATGCCAGGTTCTTTAGGAGGGACTGATTTATGGAAAGTTGCCGTAAATGCTGACGGCAGTTTTGCTGTTCCCGAAAATTTAGGTAGTTCGATTAATACTGTAGGAGATGAGAATTTTCCATTTATCACAGATGATAATATTTTGTATTTTTCTTCAAATGGCCTAGCTGGGTTTGGTGGTTTGGATGTTTTTTCAGTAAACTTGACTACTGGGGAGGTGCCTAAAAATATGGGGCAACCAATAAACTCTTCAAAAGACGATTTAGCGTTTACATTCAACAAAGAGAAAAATATAGGTTACATTTCTAGTAATCGCTCTGGTGTTGATCATATATACAGTGCTGTTCTGATACGTAAGTCTCAAATTGAAACTGTTGTCAAAAATTCTAAAACTGGATTTCCAATTGTTAACTCTAGGGTTTCTTTGTTAGATGAAAATAAGCTAGTTATAGATAAGAAATTGTCAAATGATCGTGGAGAAGTTTCGTTTAATGTCGATTGTCAAAAGGGATATGCAATAGAAGCGTACAAAGATGGCTTTATTTCAAATAAAGCGTCCATTGCTAAGGCAGATTGCGGAGTAGTTAAGGTAGATGTCGCATTGGAGCCTATCGATATAGTAGTAACTGAGGTGGAGATAATTTTAAAACCAATTTATTTTGAATATAACAAAAGTAGTATCACTAAACAAGCTATGGAAGAACTTGATAAATTAGTTTACGTACTGTCACAGAATGAAGATTTAGTAATTTACGCGAAGTCACATACTGACTCGAGGGGTAAAGATGATTATAATATGGACCTTTCTGAAAGGAGAGCCAATGCTACAGTTGATTATATAGTTTCAAAAGGAATTAGTGCAGATAGAATTTCAGGAAAAGGTTTCGGAGAATTTGAATTGAAAGTAAATTGCGATCTTGATTGTACGGAAGAAGAGCATGCTTTAAATAGACGATCAGAATTTATGATCATTAAAAAATAAGTTTAAATATTAATCTAGAAAAAAGAGAGTATACAAATGTGTACTCTCTTTCTTATTTAGTGTTCAAAAAGCTTTAATCTGATTATCGTATCATTTAGTTATACTAGAAAATGTTACAGCGGAAAATAGTTCTTGCGCTATCATAAAACACTTTTTACTTATCCATGAATTGTTTCGTTCTTTCCATAGTTTGTGATGATTGAAGTTTCAAATTCAATCCATTCCTTCCAGCGTTTTTCTGTGTCTATATTGTCAGCATATTTCTTTGCGAATCCTAAAAAAGTCGTGTAGTGCCCTGCTTCGCTGATCATTAAATCGTGGTAAAACTTAGCTAGTTGTGGGTCTTTTATGTTTTTTGATAAGACCTTGAATCTTTCACAGCTGCGGGCTTCAATCATTGCTGAAAATAGCAAACGATCACATAAAGCATCTTTTCTGCTTCCGTCTTTTTTCATAAATTTAAAGAGCTCGTTTACATAATGGTCTTTACGCTCTCTTCCTAAAGTTAATCCTTTACTCTTTATCAAGTCATGAACCATTTGTAGATGATCTAGCTCCTCTTTAGCAATAACTAATAGTTCAGTCACTAAATCTTCTAATTCGGGATTTTGGGTTACTAGACTTATAGCATTCGAAGCGGCCTTTTGTTCACACCATGCGTGGTCCGTTAAAATTTCTTCAATGTTTGATTCGACTATATTTACCCATCGTGGGTCAGTTGCTAATTTTAATCCTAACATGTGGTTGTGTTTTATTATTGCAAAATTAGTGTTTTCTTTCTGATTTGTTGGCGAAATGATTGTAATGCGGGCTAAATAGCATTATTTTGTAATTGAAATAATAAAAATGATGAATCAGCGTAAAAAGCTTTTGATAATAGGTTTTGTATGGCCTGAGCCCAATTCTTCGGCTGCGGGTGGTAGAATGATACAGTTGATATCTCTCTTTAAAGAGGAAGACTATGATGTTACTTTTGCGAGTCCGGCGATGGATAGTGTTTATATGGCAGATCTTTCGGCTTTGGGTGTGGTTAAAAAATCTATAGAGTTAAACAGCTCCAGTTTTGATGTATATCTAAAAGAGCTAAATCCATCTGTTGTCTTGTTTGATCGTTTTATGATGGAAGAACAGTTTGGTTGGCGTGTTTCCGAAAATTGTCCTGATGCATTAAGACTTTTGGATACGGAAGATCTACATTGCTTGAGATTAGCACGTCAAAAAGCTTTTAAGGAAAATCGATCATTTATTGTAACTGATTTATTTAAAGAGGATGTTGCTAAGCGGGAAATAGCCAGTATTTTGCGCTGCGATCTTTCCTTGATGATTTCTGAATTTGAAATGGAATTGCTTCAATCTGTGTTTAAAATTGATCATAAACTGCTGTATTATATTCCTTTGCTACTTGACCGTATTTCTGTTTCAAGTATTCTAAAATTGCCTGATTATGAAGAACGGCAAAATCTTATTTTCATAGGTAATTTTCTTCATGAACCCAATTGGAATGCCGTTCTGTATCTAAAGGAAACTATTTGGCCGCTAATTAGAAAGCAGTTACCGGTGGCTGTTTTGGAAATATACGGAGCTTATCCTAGTCAGAAAGTGTTGAAGTTGCATCAACCAAAAGAAGGTTTTTATATTAGGGGTCGTGCCGTTGATGCACAAGAAGCAGTGCGGAATGCTCGCGTAGTTTTAGCTCCCTTGCGTTTTGGTGCAGGCATCAAAGGAAAATTATTAGAAGCAATGCAATGTGGCACGCCAAGTGTGACAACAATTATCGGGGCAGAATCGATGTGTGGTGATTTAATGTGGAATGGTGCTATTACTGATGATGTTCAATTTTTTGTAGATAATGCGGTAGAGTTGTATCGTGAGAAGAGCCTATGGCTTCAAGCCCAAGAAAATGGCTTCCAGATTATAGAAAAACGCTATTTGAAATCTGTATTTGAAGATGGTTTTATAAAACATATTTCAAAACTAGAAGTTGATCTAATAGAACATCGGTTGTGTAATTTTATGGGAGCTATGTTGCAACATCATTCATTAACAAGTACGAAATACATGTCTCGTTGGATTGAGGAAAAGAATAGGGTCAGGTAGTTTATTTGTGTTTTATAAAAAAATCCCGTTCTGATTTCTCAAAACGGGATTCATATACAAACAAGCTAGCTTTTACGCTAGCATTGCTACTGGATTTTCGATAAACATTTTCAAAGTTTGTAAGAACTGAGCTCCGGTAGCTCCGTCAATTGTTCTGTGGTCGCAAGCCAAAGATAACATCATGGTGTTCCCTACAACTATTTCACCATTTTTAACAACTGGCTTTTCTACAATCGCTCCAACTGAGAGGATAGCGGAGTTTGGTTGATTAATAATTGAATTAAATTCGGTAATACCGAACATTCCTAGATTAGAAACAGTAAAAGTACTTCCTTCCATTTCTGTAGGTAATAATTTTTTGTTTTTAGCTCTTCCCGCAAGATCTCTTACGCTTCCTCCAATTTGAGATAAACTCATCGCGTCGGTAAAGCGTAACACAGGAACAACTAATCCGTCTTCAACAGCAACTGCAACACCAATATTCACGTGGTGGTTTATTAGGATTGAATCCTCTCTCCAGGTAGAATTGACTTTCGGGTGTTTTTTCAATGCCATCGCGCAGGCTTTTATAACCATATCATTAAAAGACACTTTTGTGTCAGGAATGCTATTTATCGTTACTCTTGATTTCATTGCTTCGTCCATTGCTACCTCGATTGTTAAGTTGTAGTGTGGAGCAGTGAATAATGATTCCGCCAAACGTTTGGCGATGATTTTTCGCATTTGCGAATTCTTGATTTCTTCAGTGAAAACTTCTCCAGCAGGAACAAATACTTTTGGAGCTGGTGCTGTTTCTGGTTTAGCAGCTGTCGGTGCAGTCGCACTAGCCGTTGGAGCAGTTGCGGCCACAGGAGTGAAGTTTTCGATATCGCTTTTTACGATACGTCCATTTTCACCTGAACCTTTAACTTGATTCAATTGAATTCCTTTATCACTTGCAATCTTCTTTGCGAGCGGTGATGCTAAAATACGTTGGCCATCAGTTGATGTCTCTTGTGCAGTTGGTTCTGCTGTATCAGCTGCTGCTGATTTTGGCTCTTCAGCTGCGACAGGAGTAGCTTCTTCTACTTCTTCAGCACCTCCGGCTTTATAATTTGAAGCAATTCCAGTTATATCAGTTCCTTCAGGCCCTATGATAGCTAATAGACTATCAACTGGAGCCGACTCACCTTCTTTGATGCCAATGTACAATAAAGTTCCTTCGTTGAAGGATTCGAATTCCATAGTCGCCTTGTCGGTTTCGATTTCAGCAAGGATGTCGCCTTCAGCGATTTTATCTCCTACCTTGTTCAGCCAAGTAGCAACAGTTCCTTCGGTCATTGTATCGCTAAGGCGAGGCATGGTTACGACCACAACTCCTTCAGGTAGAGCTTTTGTTGTAGGTGATTCAGTGTCTTCTTTTTTGACTTCAGTTTTAGCGGTAGCTTCTTCTTCTTTTTCTTTTGCGGGTTCGCTAGTCGTTGATTTTTCTTCCAGTAAGGTAGAAATATCTTCGCCTTCGTCACCAATGATAGCCAATAAAGAATCTACTGGTGCAGCTTCGCCTTCTGGTATTCCAATATGCAAAAGTGTTCCTTCATGAAAGGATTCAAATTCCATTGTTGCTTTGTCGGTTTCAATTTCCGCAAGGATGTCTCCTTCGCTTATTTTGTCGCCTACCTTTTTAAGCCAAGTCGCTACCGTTCCTTCGGTCATAGTATCGCTTAAACGAGGCATTGTTACTTTTATCGCCATAATATTTTTATAGTTTATGAGGTATGAATGGATAGTTTTCTTGTTCGTACACCACATCATATAGTTGCTGCACTGGAGGGTAATCAGACTCTTCAGCAAAATCAACACATTCTTGTACTCGTGCTTTCACTCTTTTTTCAATTGCTGTTACCTCCTCTTCAGTAGCGTATTTATGCTCCTTAATTAAATCCAAGACCTGTGTGATTGGGTCAATTTTTTTGTACTCTTCAACTTCGTCTTTCGAACGGTATAATTGTGCATCTGACATAGAGTGTCCTCTGTAACGGTAGGTTTTCATTTCAAGAAATGTTGGTCCGTCACCACGACGCGCTCTTTCGATTGCCTCTGTCATAGCTTCTGCAACTTTTACAGGATTCATTCCGTCGACTGGTCCGCAAGGCATTTCATAGCCTAGTCCCAATTTCCATATGTCTGTATGGTTTGCCGTTCTTTCTACGGAAGTTCCCATCGCGTAACCGTTATTTTCTACTATAAAAACAACAGGTAATTTCCACAACATAGCCATGTTAAAAGCTTCATGTAATGAACCTTGACGAGCCGCACCATCACCGAAATAGGTCAGTGTTACCCCACCAGTTTCAAAATATTTATCAGCAAAAGCTAGCCCAGCACCTACAGGAATTTGTCCACCTACAATTCCGTGTCCTCCATAAAAACGGTGTTCCTTTGAGAAAATGTGCATAGATCCGCCCATCCCTTTTGATGTTCCGGTAACTTTTCCTAAAAGCTCTGCCATTACACGTTTTGGGTCAACGCCCATTCCTATTGGTTGCACGTGATTTCTGTATGCAGTAATCATCTTATCTTTTGTCAAATCCATCGCATGTAATGCACCTGCGAGGACGGCTTCTTGACCATTATATAAATGTAGAAAGCCTCTGACTTTTTGTTGTATGTATAATGCTGCAAGTTTGTCTTCAAACTTTCTCCAAAGCAGCATGTCTTCATACCACTTTAAATAGACTTCTTTTGTAACTTCTTTCATCTCAATTGTTCTTTTGCTAAAGTTTTTAGTGTGTTGTCAACTAGGACATAATGACGCAAAACAGTTTTCTCACACAAATTTGCGAATTGCAAAAATAAGACATTCCAACTGAGAAGAGAAATTTAAAAGCTAGTTTTTAGGTTTTTTACAAGAAGTTTTTATCAAACATAAAAGGAAGTAAGTTTTTCAAAGACTCAGATTTATATATGTCTCCTAATTCTCCCATAAAATATATTTCAATGGGCGTTTCTTGTTTTGTTTCATATTCAGCAATTGATTGCCTGCAAGCACCGCAAGGAGGGATCGGACTTGTAGTTGTGTTAGTGTCTGAAGCCGCTGTAATTGCCATTTTTAAAATTTTTGCTTCGGGGTATATAGATCCGGCTTGAAATATAGCTACGCGTTCAGCGCAAAGGCCAGAGGGGTATGCAGCGTTCTCTTGGTTAGAGCCCAAAACAATTTGGCCATTGTCTAGAAGAATGGCAACGCCCACGCGAAATTTTGAATAAGGAGCGTAAGCGCTTTTTCTTATCGCTATAGCCTGCTCCATTAGCTTTTGGATTTCGTTTGGAAGTTCATTCACTGCGTTATAAGCAGTGAAGCTGGTCGTGATGGTTATTTCTTTCATGATTTTTTGAGGAAAAAAAATCCAAATTTCAATAGTTTGAAATTTGGATTTTTTAAATTTAATTCTATTTGTAACTAGTATTGATAATATTTCTCTCCAAAGTTAAAGGTTAAAGAGAAGCGTAATGTGTTTTCTAAGGGATTTTTTACTTTTGATGCTGAAAATAAGTAAGAAACATCAACTTTGACTACGTTATATGTGAAACCAGCGCCAAGAGAGAAAAATTTCCGTGCGCCCTTTAAGTCACTTTCATTAAAATAACCCATCCGCATGGCAAATGAATCTTGATATGAATATTCTGCTCCTAGTGCATAGGTGAACTCTTTAAGTTCTTCACTGAAGCCGTCAGGTGCATCTCCAAATGATTTAAATATTCCCGAAGCCCATCCTATTGAACGATAGTTGTCTAAATTCTGCGCCCTTTCTTCAGAAGAGATTGTTCCGTCTCCGTTTATATCTGGGTTTTGTGGTGTTGGTACCAATAGTTTGTTGAATTCAAGATTTACGGCTACTTTGTTGTAATCGTCAAGAATGAAATCAAATCCAGTTCCTATTTTTAAATTTGCAGGCAAAAAGTTCGTACTAAATTCATCATTGTCGTAACTTATTTTTGGCCCCACGTTTTGAATATTAAATCCGGCTCTCCATCTTCCATTAAACTCATTATAAGCAATTTCTTCTGATTGGTAAAAACCAGCGACATCTATCGCAAATGAATTGGCTGCAGAGGCATCTCCATTTTCTGACACAACTTTTAGGTTAGAACGAATATACCTTCCTGCAACTGCCATAGAAAATTTTTCACTTAATTTTAATGAGTATGATCCATCTAGAGCAAACTCATTAGGAGAGACGACTCTGGCTTGTTCGTTTGGATCTCCTGTTTCTCTTAGTTCGATTTCTCCGAAACCAAAAAATCGAAGACTAGTTGCGAATGCACTTCGTTCGCTAATTTTATTATAATACGTGACTTGTCCGAGTGAAATGTCATTTGCTAAATCTATCAAATACGGAGTGTAACTTACAGAAAACCCTTGTTTGTCAACTGCGAAAGCATATTTTGCAGGGTTCCATTGTTGCGAAAACACATCAGTTGAAGTTGCTACGCCAATATCAGCCATACCAGCGGCTCTTGCATCAGCAGAAACTAACAAAAACGGAACTGCTGTAGTTATGACCCTATCTTGAGCATTGGCGAAAGAGAGTCCAAGTAGGCAGGCTACATAAGGTATTAATTTTCTCATTGTATTATTTAAAAGTGATTGAACAAATATAGTATTTTATTAAAGTATGACAAGTTTTTCAATCTTTTCAGCTTTGTCGTTTGTTAAACTAGATTTGACTGTTAATTTATATATGTAAACGCCTTTTCCAATTTTGTTGCCAAAATCATCTTTGCCGTTCCAACTGATCTCTTTTGATAAAAAACCTTCTGTTGATATGATCTGGTTTTTTGTCCAAACTACTTTCCCCGTGATAGTGATTACCTGAACCTGAACCTCCAAAGGCTCGTATGGTCTGTTGTGCGAAAACCAAAATTCAGTATAATTGACAAATGGATTAGGATAGTTTAAGACATGTGTCAAAGTTATTGCTTCGTCTCCCATTACTACAAACTGAATTTCACTTATAATTGGGTTGTTGTATACATCCCAGGCTTTAAAAGTGATAGTATGTAATCCAACGGCTAGATCCCGTAATGGAAACCTTAGACTGCCACTTGTGTAATCATCTAAATTGGTCTGGTAGTAATCGTTTAGCAGATAAGGATTACTAACGTCGCCATCTAAAATCGCCACTATATCATGTCCTATTCCGCTAGCTGTATTAATCCCGTTTTCATCTTCGAGAAATGCTAGTAAAAAGGGAGATGTATTAGTTATGCCGCCCGAAACAAAAGTTTCATCATTCATATATAACTTCACTTTTGGACTAATATTGTCTTCGGCTGCACTTTCGTTGATTCCGCCTATTTTTATGTTTGTATCAAAACCTGTTTGGTTTTCAAGTACCTCCCCCTTTTTAGCATAAAAACTTATTTTTCCTGGAGCTAAGGGAATTCGGATATCTCGAGGGACTACAAAACTAAATTCAAATTTACCTTTTGCTACTGTGGCGTTTCCTCTAAAGATGGTTTCGCCTAATGTATTGAAATTTATTGGCGGACTATTCCCGTCATTATTATAAGTTGCTTTCTGAATCCTTTTGTCAAAAATAGTAGTGTATATCTGGCCGTTATAATTTGAAAGGACACTTTCGTTTTCATCAGTTACCTCGCCTGTCAATTTCATAGTTGCCAATGATTTAAAATCGTCAATTGTCTGTTCTATAGCAACATCGTTGACTTTTGTTAGGCGTATTTTTGGTTTAGGTATGGCCAGAAACAAGGCGGGATCACCAATGTAAAAAACAACGTTAGTTGATGAATTAGGATTGTTGTTTTTTGATATTCGTAAAATTTCAGCAATTGATGCATATTGGTTTGACCCAAAAGATAATAGATTTTTGGATAAAGCATCATTAAAGTTCTCTGCACTAAATTGACCTATCGATCTAATGGTTGTGATCATTGCAATTGCGCCGCCTTTAGGGTTCCAATATGTGTACTCGCCTGCAGTTGGTCTGCTAGGGTTGTCAAAACGGGAGAAGTCACAGGTGATGGTTATAAATAAAGGATATTTATATTGGTTGCTCAAATTTTGACCATCAGATTTTTCCCAAATACGTTCTGAGGTTAATCCGTCTTCGCCACCATGTCCAAGGTAATTGAAGATTAATGCTCCTTTTTCGAAAGCGTTAAACAAATCTGTTCTTGCTTTTGGGTATCTAAAACCTCCTGCGGACGCTTCTTGAATATAAGAATCAAGTATTATTTTGTTGACATTAAAGAACGGTTTTTCATCCGTGATTTTGTCGGCTAAGCTGTTTTGTCTATTCTGTAAACTTGCATCAAAAGTTTCGTCAGAGTCATCGCTAATCATTACTATGTTATTTCTCCAGCTTCCATATGATTTTATGTCATGGTATTCTATAACTTTGTTTACCATTTCATCTGCCTGTTTTGGGCTACTTACCAGCATTCTTCCCACTGCTATATCGATGCCGCCAAAAAACGAAACAATATTCCCTTCGTTATCATCCATTAGTCCATAGAAATCATCAGAGGCAAAGGACGACTCGCCAGTTGAGCTGCTATTCAAGGCATGGTAAATAGGAACTATATTTGTGTTATTGACTGTTCTGTTTTTATAATCATAAGAAGCATCTCCAAAAAGGTTTAGGTATTTTATTCTTTTTTCTGAAGAAGAAGCATTCTCATAGATGTATTTGATACAGTTTCTGATGGCGGCTATATCTTGTTTTCCAGAAGAAAACTCAGGATAAATAGATTCTGTAGTGATAACTTTTACACTCAGTTTGGAATAGGAGCGGTGAAAATCAGCTAATTTTTCAGCTTGAGTAAGTAAGGAATTTGGAGTAATAATAACGTAGTCAATGTCTTGAAACTCGCCTTGGCTGTTTTTGAAAACGGTGCCCTTTAGGTTTTGGTTAGGAACTTTAGGTTTGTTGTCCTTTAAAGGGACAAAGTAATTCGCAGCGTCTAAAGCAACGTATTTCCGAAGTTCTCCTAAATTTGCTTTAAAGGCGAAAGAGTCTTGGTTCAAGTTTTCAATTTTTGTTACATTATATAAGTCAGTAATATCCCAAACTTGAGAAATGCCGCTAGCATTAGAGATTGTGTAGTTGACGATCCCAAAGTTGGCCGCAGACAGGTCATATTGGAAAAGGAATTGTTTTCCATAACCTTGAAGCTTTCTTTTGGCAATCAGTCGAATGTTGTCTAAAAAACCCTTTGAACCCGGGACGCCATTGTTATTATAGGTTAATTTTATTTTTACGTTTTCGGAAGCATTTAAAGAGGTATTAATGGGTAAATTACCCACGTTAAATTCGGTGTCGGAGTTAGTGTTAATTGCAGAGAATGAGATTTTTGCAATATCTTGTCCGTTTGAACTCACTTGAAATGAAGTTGGTGTATATGCTGCAGAAGCAGCCGTTGTCGCTAGTTTAATTGGTGTAGAAGAGTCTATATTAGGGAAGTTAAACTCAAATTCTTGTTCTTGGTTAATATCAAATGACTCTCCAAACCACTGTCTTCCAAGTTTAGCGATATTAACTAAATCCACTTCGTGGTATTGATGATCGTCAAAATTAGTTAAGCTTATTGTGATGTTACCTTGAGGTTGAGCCATTTCGCTTATCCTTTTTCCGGCGTCTCCTTTTGTGGTGACATAATAATATGAATAAACATCATAAAGATTGCTGTGGGTTTTGCTTTCTTCATTCCAAGTGTCTAGTCCTTCGGCATAAAACAGAATATAATCATCATTATCAAATGTGCCGTCATTTTCTCCAAACACTTGAATGGCATTTTCAATTAAATCAGATGGGTAAAAAGTAGCATTCGACAGGGGTAGCATTCTGCCCCCATTTCCGTAAATTTTTAGTTTTTTGGGGTTAACATTAGTTAGGTCAAGTCCTATTTCTTGTAAAAATTTTTTAGAGATTTTATATACTCCTGATTTTTCAACGTAGAATCGGTGCCAATCTCCAGTTGCTAAAACAGAATTAGAAATGGAGTTTGTGACTTTGGATGGTTGTGAAGTTTTAGAAGTTTTGTTGTTTATGGTATAGGAGAATGACATTAGTTTTTTAAACCCTAACTCGCTTTTTATTATTGGCGACAACCTGAGAAATGACTGTTTTGTTCCTCTTGAGTTTGAGTTTGTTAAAGAGGGGTTTATAGAATTAGGGATTTTGCCACTGTCCAAGGCGCCAAGTTTCGAAGCTGAGATGGATTCATATGAAACATTTGTAATTTGAATGTTGTTCTCGTCAAAGGTACCTAGTTCATTGATCTTTAGCGAGTAATAGAGTGATTTTTCGGCAGCGTTATAATTATATGCGACTCCGGAAAATTGTGGGATATTAATTTTGGAACTTCCATAATACATTTCGGTACTTTCAAGCCATTCAATAGTAACGTCGCCTCTTGTTTGGGTATATGAGATAAAAGAAATCAGAAGTAAATTAAACAAAAGTAAATTTCGCATTATTTTATCAAATTGTATTAATGATCATGTATTATAAGGAGTAAAAATATGGCATTTAGGATAAAAACATATAATAAAAAGTATAAATTTGCGTTCGGTTTGTATAATTCGTTATATATAATCCGTCAAAAGAAATTTGTTCAATATGGTGTTGTTGATTAATGGTTAATTATTATATTGCATCACTTAAATTATTACCTTTAAAACAGTATGAAAGTAAATAAAGTTATAGCCTTACGATTAGTGTTATCGATGATAATTATAATTGGATTCACGAGTTGCAGTAAGAATTCTAGTTCAAAAGGCGCATCCAGAGGTACGGGTTGGGACATAGATAGTAAAAGGGTTTCCAGCAGCAAGAAACCAGAAGCCGGTCCTGGATTAGTTTTTGTTGAAGGTGGTACTTTTACAATGGGCAAAGTGCAGGATGATGTGATGCACGACTGGAATAATACTCCTACTCAACAGCACGTACAATCGTTCTATATGGACGAAACAGAAGTGACAAACTTCATGTACCTAGAATATTTAGATTGGTTAAAGAATGTATTCCCTCCCACTGAAGATAATTATAAACATATATATGAAGGTGCTTCACCAGATACTTTAGTTTGGAGAAATAGATTAGGCTACAATGAAACTATGACTAATAACTATCTAAGACACCCTGCCTATGCAAGCTATCCTGTCGTTGGCGTTAATTGGATTCAAGCAGTTGAGTTTAGTCAGTGGAGAACAGAACGGGTTAATGAAGCCATATTAGAGAAACAGGGGTTCTTGAAAAAGAATGCAAAAACACAAGATGTTACTGCAGAGGCTTCTTTTAGCACTGAAACCTACCTGAAAGCACCAACAATGACGTATGGTGGAAATGAAGAGATTGTTTTGAAAGGCGCAAAAGGAGCCAGAAAAAGTCCTAAAACTGGAAAAGGCGGTACAGTGATAGAACAAAAAAATGTTTATGCGCAACGTTCATCAGGAATCCTTTTGCCAGAATACAGGCTTCCGACTGAAGCAGAGTGGGAATATGCTGCTGCAGCTGATGTGGGACAACGAGAGTATAATATATATAAGGGTCAGAAAAAATATCCGTGGTCAGGAAGCTATACCCGCTCAGGGAAGAGACAAAATAAAGGAGATCAGTTAGCTAATTTTAAACAAGGAAACGGAGATTACGGTGGTATAGCTGGATGGTCTGATGATGGTGCAGATATAACTAACGAAGTTAAGAAATATCCGGCTAATGATTTTGGGTTATATGATATGGCGGGAAATGTAGCAGAATGGGTACTGGATGTTTACAGACCAATTATCGATAACGAGTCAAATGATTTTAATTATTTTAGAGGAAATCGTTACACTAAGAATAAAATTGGAGAAGATGGAAAAGTCGAAATTGTTACTCTAGAGACAATGAAGATGGATACCTTAAGTAATGGTAAAGTAATTGTCAGAAGTTTTCCAGGGCAAATCGCTCAGGTTCCAGTTGATCAGGACGAAACTTATTTGAGGCAAAACTTTGACAAAAGCAATAATATTAATTACAGAGACGGTGATAAGCAATCTTCTAAATATTATAAATTTGGACCTTCGGAGTCAGATACTGATAAAGAAAAAGATAGTAAGAATATGTATAATTCACCAAAGCATAATGTTACTACAGACAGTTTAGGGAGAATGGTAAGGAAATACGATGTGTCAAACGAAAGAACGACCTTAATAAATGATGAAGTAAGAGTTTATAAAGGAGGTTCTTGGAGAGACAGGGCTTATTGGCTAGATCCAGCTCAAAGAAGATATTTTCCGCAAGACATGGCTACTGACTACATTGGGTTCAGATGTGCGATGTCTAAGGTAGGACCAAAGGCAGAAAAAAGAAAAACTCCAAGAAATTAATTTAGACTCATACACTAATATGAAAGCCCTTTAATTAGGGCTTTTTTTTTAAATCTTTTTTAAATGGATATAAATTACATTCATAGTTTGTTTTTGAAATGCAATTCAGTTTCGATTGATACACGAAAAATAGAATCAAATTCACTATTCGTTGCCATAAGAGGGGAGCGTTTTGATGCTAACACATTCGCTAAAGAAGCATTAGCCAAAGGGGCTTCCTTTGTAATTATTGATGACAAGTCTTTTTATATCGACGAAAGAACAATTTTGGTAGATGACAGTCTTTTCGCTTTGCAGGAACTGGCAAAATTTCATAGAATACATTTAAAGTTGCCTATAATTGCGCTAACAGGAAGTAATGGGAAGACAACCACTAAAGAATTGATTCATGCAGTCTTATCAATGAAGTATAACACAAAGGCAACAGTAGGGAACTTAAACAACCATATAGGAGTTCCTTTAACGTTACTTTCTTTTAATTCAGAAACTGAAATTGGTATTGTTGAAATGGGAGCTAATCATAAAAAAGAGATTGAATTTCTTTGTGAATTGGCAAAGCCTAATTATGGTTATATAACTAATTTTGGTAAAGCACATTTGGAAGGTTTTGGTGGAGTTGCTGGTGTTATTGAAGGTAAAAGCGAGTTGTACTACTAT
This sequence comes from Flavobacterium sp. W22_SRS_FP1, assembly GCF_052113685.1. Lineage (NCBI taxonomy): Bacteria > Pseudomonadati > Bacteroidota > Flavobacteriia > Flavobacteriales > Flavobacteriaceae > Flavobacterium > Flavobacterium sp. W22_SRS_FP1. The sequence goes on along the minus strand of NZ_JBGQOE010000037.1, from coordinate 771 downwards.
CTTGCTGACAGCGATATGTTAGCTTTTGTGAATCTTGAGGATCCAATTCAGGTGGAAAGATCTAAGGATTTGAGATCGTATTCGTTTGGAGTAAATAATGAAGAGGCCGATCTGCAGATTAAATCGGTTCAAGCAAACCCATTTGTAGAAGTTTGTTATTCAGATGTAACAATATCTTCACATTTAATAGGTCTTTATAATGCTAATAATGTAAATGCTGCAGTTGCTATAGGTAAATACTTTGGAGTTGATGATTTGGCCGTTAAAGAAGCTTTAGAAAGTTACATTCCAGAGAACAACAGGTCGCAATTGATATTAAAGGGGACTAACGAGATTATATTAGATGCTTATAATGCTAATCCTAGTAGTATGGCAGTTGCTATTGAAAATTTCTTGCAGTTGGAGAAGCCTAATAAAGTTATTATTTTGGGAGATATGTTTGAGTTGGGAGATGAGAGTCAAAAGGAGCATGTCGAAATAGTTAAACTGCTTTTGAATGAGAAAGGGGTGAAGTGCTTTTTTGTGGGATCGGATTTTTATTCAAATAGGATCAGCAGTCCGCAATTTTATTTTTATGATTCATTTAATGCTTTTTCTGACTTTTTGAAAGAGAAAAAAATAGAAAATAGTACAATTCTAATAAAAGGGTCTCGAGGAATGGCACTGGAGAGAACGTTAGAATATCTAACATAAAGGATCAAGTCTAAATGTTGTGGGGAAATATAAAAATAGAGATATTTGTATTTCAAAATTATATAGAAATGCAAGATT
>NZ_JBGQOE010000036.1:0-27062 GCF_052113685.1 Flavobacterium sp. W22_SRS_FP1 | reverse complement strand
TTGTGATGAACTCACCAATTTGGATGGTATAGCAAACTGTTTAAATCTTACCAATTTAAACCTTAGTGGTTGTAAAAGCATCATCAATTTAAATGGTTTAGCCAACTGTGTAAATCTTACTAAATTGAATGTTCAATATTGTGATGAACTCACCAATTTGGATGGTATAGCAAACTGTTTAAATCTTACCAATTTAAACCTTAGTGGTTGTAAAAACCTTACTAATTTAGATGGTTTAGCCAGCTGTGAAAATCTTACAGATTTAGACCTTAGTGGCTGTATAAACTTAGCCAATTTGGATGGTTTAGCCAACTGTGTTAATTTAACAAAATTAAAGCTCAATGATTCTCATTTATTCATCAATTTTGATGGTCTTAGAAAAATTACAAAATTAATTATTAATAATTCAGACTTAACCAATCTTAATGGTTTAGTTAAATTTGTCAATTTAATAGAATTAAACCTTAGTGGTTGTAAAAATCTCAACAATTTGGATGGTTTAGCCAACTGTGAAAATCTTAAGGATATAGACCTTAGTGGTTGCATAAACCTCACGAATTTGGATGGTCTAGCCAACTGTGTTAGCCTAACAAAATTGAACCTTTATGGATGTGATAAGCTCGCCAATTTAAAAGGTTTAAATAACTGTATTAATTTAATAGAACTAGACCTTAAATTATGTAAAAGCCTCACTAATTTGGATGATTTAAATAACTGTATTAATCTAAAGGCATTAGACCTTTTGACAAATGTTTATTTAACCAATCTCGATGGTTTAAGTAATTGTACCAATTTAACTAAGTTAAGTCTTATTTGGAATGAAAACCTTACCAATTTGGATGGCCTAATCAATTGCACTAAACTTTTGGAATTAAATATTCAAAATTGTAAAAATCTCACTAATCTTAATTGTTTAATTAATTGCATTACACTTACTGAATTATGTGTTCAAAACTGTAAAAAACTAACCAATCTTAATGGTTTAGTTAATTGTGTTAATTTAACAGAATTAAACATTATTGGCTGTGAAAATCTCACTAATTTGGAAGGGATAGCTAACATAGAAAAAAACTTAAAAAAATATAATTACATTATGTAAATCTTAGTTAAAAGTGTACTAAAAAAACAATGAGAATATTTTGCAATTTCTTTAAATTGAAACTTCAACTTCTATAAAAACAGAGTTTTCAAAAATATCAGTAAAAATGAAAAACCTCATTTTATCAAGTATCCTTCTACTTCTGCTTTAACTGCTTCTGTCAAGCACAGAAAGTATTTTCAGTAGATTATGAAAACCAAGCTGATGTGAAAGTATTTGTCGTTAAATATGAAAACAGGGCGGATTTAAAAGTGTTTAAAGTCAAATATAATAATCAAGCGGGTCAGAATGATGGTAGTTGGTTTTTTACTGAATATGCTAATCAAGCTAATAAAAAGATATTCTTCGTTAAATATGAAAACCAAGCAGATTTAAAAATATATTTTGTGAATTATGACAATCAAGCAGGGTGGAGGAATCGGTCTAAACAACAGTTGATGCATCGATTATTGGTCTTGCTAATTTATCTTTTCTTTTTAAGAATAATACTCGATTTGACAAGTCATATTTAACCTGTAAGCATAAGGAAAAAGTTTTTAAATGAGATGCTACAAACAATGCCAGTTAGACTGAATCCAAAAGTTTGGACACTATTTGGGTTCAGTCTAGTTTAACAACGGTCAACGGGATTTGTTTGATGATTTAATTTTAAATATCAAAGCTATCCGATAGATTTTAAAATATGAATTTTAAAATCTATTGTTGAGAATAGTATTGCCTTTCTTTCTTCCCTTTGTCGCTTTTTTGAACCAAAGATATTTATTGTGCCATGTCTATAGTTAAAGCATAGCATTTAAGGTGTTGATTATAAATTGCGTTAAAAACTTCACATCCTGCATAAGCAGATGTTCCGTATTTTGCTAGCATTATATTTAGCTGCAAAAGATTTTCCTCTTCCGCGCACCCCTGTGATGACGTTGTCTGCTTATTTAATGAATTCTCCATTAAATTTAAAGTTTGAATTGTTATAAAACAAAAACATTTTTTTTATTCCTAATATCACTAAAAGTGGGTATTGCAGAACAATTTGGAAAAGACTTTATTTACAATCTTTATTAATGATATTCCTATTGAAAAATGAATAAAAAGTTTTGTTTTTTGTCTTTGTCGCTGTTTTTTTATTTCGATAAAAGTTATGACGAAGAGTTTATAAAACTAAAAGAAGGTTCAACTAAGAAACTTATTTCAACCGAAAGATTACTAAAACAAAGTATTAGCAAATATTTTTTAATGTTGTGCTGATTTATTAATAAATGTTCTCAAAACAATATAAAAACATCAATTATGAAAAAAAGTATTTTAATTTTAATTATCAGCGTTTTACTTATTCCGAAGTATTCGACTGCTCAAACTAGTAATGCAGCTGCAATAGCTGGAATAGCTGGTGGACTTATGGCTATAGGTGCTGGAATAGCAGCTGTAGAGGAAATGAAAGAAAGGGCAGAATTAACAGCAACCCAATGGGTATTGTCTAATCATCCTGAATTAAAAAGTTTTTCATTAAAAACACTTGATTTCGACGGAAAAAAGTTGAAAGACATATCCTCAACTTCAGTAATTTCTTTTAAAATTCAAGAGTTTACTCCAAAAGATGAGCCATTGTTAGACGGTAAGAAACAAGTTTTATTTGGTTTTACGAGCTATGGTTGGATTTCTGAAACTGGAATTGATTTCAATAAAGTAAAATGGTTTTTGATTGACGGTGATGAATGGATGAATATGATGGTATCGTATTCTAAAGTGTCATCTGAAGAAAAAAATGAAACTATTATTAGAGAAAAACTATCTAAAGGTGTCATTGTAAATAAAGGCATAAAAATAAAAAGTAAATTAGAGATTCCATTTTTTAAACTTGAAGGTGATATGTATTTAGTGGCCGATTATTCGTCGAGCATGAAATTAGTTTATAATGAAAGAAGTTTAGGTGTTTTTTTAAAAGAAACTGGAGATTTAGTCCAAATGGGTAGAGGAGAAGTTATTAAAACTCATGAATTCTATTTTGAAGAAAAATAGATAGCTGTAATTCTTTTTTCAAAAGGCGAACCATAACGGAACGCCTTTTATATTTTAATGATAGCTAAACACAGGAATTATTTGTTACAACCGTTCAGAGACGAGCGGTTTTTTTATTCAGAATATCACCAAAACTGGGTATTGCCATATCCCCAAAAATCATGTTATTTTACAATTATAGATTTAAAACAGATCAGATTCAATGGTAATTCTTACTTTTAGCAAATAAGACCGATTGCAATTAATTTAAACCACCCTTTTTAGACCACCTAGAGAAATACAATTACACTATCTTGGGACTCGAAAACAGTATACATTAAACAACATTAAAACCTGAATGGCAGCAGAACAAAAACAAAAATTAGAACAACAACTCTGGAACATCGCTAATACCCTACGTGGGAAGATGGATGCCGATGATTTTAGAGATTACATATTAGGTTTTATCTTCTACAAGTACCTGAGTACTAAAATGGATTTGTATGCGAACACCATACTAAAACCAGACGGTTTGACCTTTCAAGAAGTCATAGGACATGCTGACGAGGCACTACTGATGCAGGAAATAAAACAACTCGCTATTGACAAACTGGGCTTTTTCTTAGAACCAGCTGATTTATTTTCAGAATTAGCGCAAAGAGGAAACGCAGGCGGAAAAAACAATTTCATTCTGGGCGACTTGGCAAAAGTACTCACGCACATTGAGCAAAGTACTATGGGTGCTGAGAGCGAAGAAGATTTTGGAAACCTATTTGCTGATTTGGATTTAACCTCTCACAAACTAGGAAAGTCTGAAGCCGACAAAAACGAACTTATCGTAAAAGTCCTTGTGCATCTAGACGAAATCGATTTTGATCTGGAAAACACAGACAGTGACGTTCTGGGCGATGCTTACGAATATTTGATAGGACAGTTTGCCAGTGGTGCAGGAAAGAAAGCAGGTGAATTTTATACCCCACAACAAGTAAGTAGTGTCTTGGCACAAATAGTGACTGCAGGCAAAGACCAACTCAAGAGCGTTTACGATCCCACTTGTGGCTCTGGTTCCTTGTTGCTGCGTGTAGCCAAAGAAGTCAAGAACGTCAGTGCTTTTTACGGTCAGGAAATGAACCCTACCACATACAACTTGTGTCGCATGAATATGATTATGCACGATGTGCATTACAAGCGTTTCGATATCAAGAACGAAGACACCTTAGAGCGACCGCTCCATTTAGACCTGCGTTTTGAAGCCATTGTGGCTAATCCTCCTTTTTCGGCTAACTGGAGTGCGAGTCCTTTGTTTATGAACGACGACCGTTTCTCGGGGTATGGGAAACTCGCTCCATCTAGTAAAGCTGATTTTGCCTTTGTGCAACACATGGTACACCAGCTGGATGATAATGGAACTATGGCAATTGTTTTGCCCCACGGAGTTTTGTTTCGTGGTGGTGCCGAAGGACACATACGCCAGTATTTAATAAAAGAGAAGAATTACCTCGATGCCGTCCTTGGTATGCCAGCCAATATTTTTTACGGAACAAGTATCCCGACCTGTATTTTGGTTTTGAAGAAAAAGCGAACGGATACCGAACACATTTTGTTTATAGATGCCAGTCAACATTACGAGAAGGTGAAGACCCAAAACGTATTGCGTAAAGAGGACATTGATAAAATCATTAGCACTTTCGAAAATCGTACTGAAGAAGAGAAGTACAGCCATCTTGCGCCTTTAAGCGAAGTGGAAACCAACGATTACAACCTGAATATTCCGCGATATGTAGATACGTTTGAAGAGGAAGAAGCCATAGATTTAAAAGCCATAACCACCGAATTACGAGAATTAGCTGTTCTTGCTGATACGACTGATGCTACCATCGAAGGTTTTTGTACGGAACTAGGAATCGAAACCCCATTTTAATGATGAACAAGTACAATCAAGTTATGAATGATATTTTTAGCGTTTCCCTAGCGGGTCGGGCTATGCGTTGCAATCTTTTTGTTCGTGCCTCTCAAAAAGGATTTTCACTTCTATCCCTAACGCAAAAAACACCCTGCTATGAATCATAAAACGGTAGTTCCGAAATTACGCTTTCAGGAGTTTTGCGGGAAGTGGTCAATAAAACCCCTTGGTAGTGAATGTAATCATATATCCTATGGATTAACAATAAGACCTGATTTTATTGAGGATGGAATACCGTTAATTTCTGCAAGAGAAATTACTTCTGGGAAAGTAAATATTGATATTGCTCCTAAAATTAGTTTTTCTGATTTTGATAAACTTTCTGATAAAGCGAAACCGAAAAAAGGAGATGTTTTTTTAACTAAAACAGGAACTATTGGTTTTTCAGCAATATTTACCGAAAACATACCTATTGCTATTACTCAAAATATAGCAGTAATTCGAGTAAATAATATAAACGAAAATTTACCCCTTTATATATTACACTATTTTAAAACCCGAAATTTCTACCGAAGCGCTATTTCTAGAGTAAATCAATCAACAATAATGGATTTACAACTTGGAGATATTAAAAAACTTTTGATTCCGTTCCCGCCACTCCCAGAACAACAAAAAATAGCTTCTTTTTTAAGTGCAGTCGATGAAAAAATCCAGCAACTTTCCCGAAAGGCGGAATTATTAGAACAATATAAAAAAGGCGTAATGCAACAATTGTTCTCAGGTAAATTGCGGTTTAAAGACGAGAATGGAAATGATTATGCGGATTGGGAAGATACTTTTTTTGCAGATACTGGAAAAATATTGATTGGTCTTACACATACACCAGAGTATCAACCAACGGGAAGACCTTTTTTATCTTCTAAAAATATTTCGGGTGCATTTATTGATTATAACAATATTCAATACATAAGTGAGGAAAAATTTCAAAGTATGCCTGAAAGCACCAAACCGAAAAAGGGGGATATTCTTTTTACAAGAGTAGGTTCCAATCTTGGTAATCCAAAAGTTATTGAAGAGGATATTGAGTTTGGAATATTTGTAAGTCTTGGGGTTTTTAGGGTAAATGAGAAAGCATCCAATTATTTTATGAGGATTTGGATGGATTCTGATTATTTTTGGAGGCAATTAGAGCAAAAGGTTGCTGGAGGAGCTAAGAACAACCTAAACACAGGTTGGCTGAAAGAGTTTAAATTAAACCTTCCTTCATTTCCCGAACAACAAAAAATAGCCAATTTTTTATTGAGTATCGATGCTAAAATAGAAAGTACCAGCCAACAAATAACCCAAACGCAAAGCTTTAAAAGAGGCTTGCTGCAGCAACTATTTGTGTAAAAAGAGACTATGGAGTGTTTAAAAGAATCACAAGACAGCTTTATTCATAATGAGATTTGGATGTTAACTTTTGGAGCAGCATTTCAAAGGTCAGGAATCTATAATAAAACAGCTCCTGAGGCTCAAAAAGGGTCTTTTAAAACGAAAACTAGAGCATACATTGTTGATGTCATCTTAGACGGTTATAAAAGGGGAAATGTTAGTGACGAACAACATATTGACAACATAAAAAGTATTAGTGCGTACAGTTCTAATTTTTCGGAAATATTTGTAAAGGGAAAAATCAATTTTGGTATTGCTCAAAAAATGTTGAATCTGTATTTAAAATATATGTGGTCATTAGGAAACATTAAAGAACCACCGCATTTTCCTGTAGATCGAATTATTCAAATAAGGTTAATAGAACAAGCCAAACAACTAGGGATTACCCCCATTAAAATAGAAGCGTGGACACAGTTTAATGATGAAAAGCATTATTTAAAAGTGATTAGCAGCGCTAGAGAACTGATCAGTAAAAATGAAAAACTCTCAAAACACAGCTTAGCTGAATTAGAATTGTTATTATTTGATAGAAGATAGCTATGAGCCACCAATCAGAAGCAGTACTAGAAAACAACTTAATCAAGCAATTGCGGGATTTAAGCTATGCGTCCGTTAAAATACAGGATGGTGAAGCTTTGGTTGCTAATCTACAAAGTCAGTTAACCCTTTTTAACGAAACCACTTTTACAGCCAAAGAGTTTGAGGCAATCCTCAATCATTTAGCCAAAGGGAATGTATTTGAAAAAGCCAAAACGCTACGAGACCGTTTTCAATTAACTAAAGAGGATGGGACTTCGTTTTATGTTCGCTTTTTCAATACAGAAGACAACAGCAAAAATCTATTTCAAGTTACCAGCCAAATCAGTCTGGAAGGAAGTTACAAGAACCGCTATGATGTGACACTTTTGGTCAATGGTTTGCCTCTGGTACAAATAGAACTGAAGCGTTCGGGTATCGAAATCAAAGAAGCCTTTAACCAGATCAATCGCTACCAGAACCATTCTTTTTGGAGCAATCACGGACTGTTTCAATACGTGCAATTGTTTGTGATCAGCAATGGAGTCAATACCAAATATTTGGCCAACAACAAATTGCAATCGGTCAAACAAACCTTCTTTTGGGCTGATGCCAATAATAAAAACACCACCGAGTTAACCGAGTTTGCTGCTTCATTTTTAAACCCCGCACATTTGGGTAAAATGATAGCGCATTATATCGTGATTAACGAAACCCATAAAGTGATGATGATCTTGCGACCGTATCAATATTTTGCCACGGAAGCGATTATCCACCAAGTCAAAAATTCTAATGACAATGCTTACATATGGCACACCACAGGTTCAGGTAAAACCTTAACTTCGTTCAAGGCAAGCCAAATTGTGATGGAATTGCCAGACGTGTACAAAGTTGTTTTTGTAGTCGACAGAAAAGATTTGGATTACCAAACCATGACCGAGTTCAATGCTTTCAAAAAAGACAGTGTTGATGTCACTGATAACACACAGTCCTTAGTTCGCCAATTGACTGATAATACTAAGTTGGTACTTACGACCATTCAAAAATTAAACAATGCCGTTTCGGAACGTTTTGCAGGTAAAATAGAACCCTTGCGACATAAGAAGATTGTATTTATTTTTGACGAATGCCATCGTTCCCAATTTGGAGAAACACACGAGCGCATTACCAAGTTCTTTGAGAAAAGCCAGTTAATCGGTTTTACAGGAACACCCATATTTGCCGAAAATGCTTCCAAGAATGATTTAGGAAAACGCACCACCAAAGATTTGTTTGGGAACTGCTTACATAAATACGTGATAACAGATGCTATTCGAGACCAAAATGTATTGCGTTTTGGGATAGAATACGTGGGGAAATACAAAAACAAGAGCAATGCTTTTATTGATATCGAAGTCGAAGAAATTGACAAACAAGAAGTACTGAGCTCTGAAAAGAGACTCAATAAAATTGTTGATTACATCATTGCGTATCACGATCAAAAGACCTTTAATAAAGATTATTCAGCCCTGCTAGCAGTAAGCAGTATCGATAATGTGATGCAGTATTATGACCTATTCCAGAAGAAGAAAGAAGCAGGAGAACACGATTTGCGTATCGCTACTATTTTTACTTATGGTACAAATGAAGATTCAGACGAAGCAAATGACAGCCTTCCAGAGGAAGAAGAATACGATTGGGCGGCAGAACCAAAGGCCACTTATAAATCAAGTCACAGCCGAGATAAATTAGAAAGCTATATTGGCGATTACAACACTATGTATGGCACGAGTTACACAACCAAGGACAGTGAGTCGTTTCAAAAATATTTCCAAAGTATAAGCAAAAGATTAAAAGATAGAGAGAAGGAAAGTTTCAACAATGAGAAAGACCGATTGGATATTGTCATCGTCGTGAATATGATGCTTACGGGTTTTGATGCCAAGAAAGTAAACACGCTGTATGTAGATAAGAACTTGAAGCAACACGGCTTAATACAGGCGTTTTCAAGGACGAATCGAATACTTGGCGAGCAGAAGTCACAAGGGAACATTTTATCCTTTAGAAACCTTAAAAATGCCACAGATGAGGCAATTACTTTGTTTTCCAATAAAGAGGCAATCGAAGTCGTTACCATGCCCGCTTACGAAGCTATAGCAGAGAAGTTTGACCAAGCTCTGGAACTCTTACGAGAAATTGCACCCACCTATCAAAGCGTAAATGATTTAGAAAGCGAAGAAGACGAAGCGAACTTTGTACAAGCTTTTAGGAAATTGATGCGAGCAATGAATGTATTGCAATCCTACACTGATTTTGATTGGGAAGATTTGCCTATTGATGAGCAGGAATTTGAAGACTACAAAAGCAAGTACCTCGACTTATACGAAAAGGTAAAACAAGACACTCAAAAACAAAAGACTTCCATACTCGATGACATTGACTTTGAGTTAGAATTAATCCATAGAGACCAAATCAACGTGGCCTATATCCTCAAATTGTTAGCGCAATTAAAAGGAGAAAAAGGAGCTGCAGCAGCTGCACAAAGAAAAACCATCATCGATCTATTGGGTGGCGATATCCAACTAAGAAGCAAACGAGAGTTGATTCAGAAATTCATTGACGAGAACATGCCCTTCATAAAAGACGGGGATAACATCGACGATGAATTTGAGAAATTCTGGCAGGAACAAAAAGTATTAGCATTAGGTAAACTTTGTGAGGACGAACACCTAGATAAATTACAATTCAAAGCCTTAATCGATGCCTACATCTACAGTGGCCGTGAGCCTATAAAAGATGAGGTTTTCCAGTGTTTAGATAACAGACCAAGCATTCTACAAGCAAGAGTAATTGGTGACCGCATTATCGCTAAAATGAAGGAGTTTGTGGAGGTTTTTGAAAAGGGAATGGTGGCTTAGAAGGCAAAGTAATTCATTTATTTTGGCAGCAGAAACCTTAAGGGATAATGAAGTAAGTTTAGATTGTTTTAGAAGGATTAAACAAAGTTACAGTAAAATATAAATCATTAAAATAACATGAAATAATGGCTAAGTTTTTAAACACGAGAAAAGCAGTATCTGAAATTGAAGATTTAATTCGTAATGCCGGACAGAGATTGGTTTTAATATCCCCTTACTTGAAATTATCAAAAGACTTTAAGGAGTTACTTACTTATAGAAACAGTAAAGACAAAATAACAACTGTGATTTTTGGAAAGCAAGAGTTGAATCCTAACGAAATGAAATTTCTTCAAGGTTTAAGGTTTGTAATTCTGAAATATAATGAAGATTTGCACGCTAAATGTTATTTGAATGATGAGAAAATGATAATTACTTCACTAAACCTTTATGAGTTTTCAATGAATAACAACAAAGAAATGGGAGTATTAATTGACTTGAATGACGAATCAGACAAAGAAATATTCGAGGATGCTTTGAAAGAGATTGATTTTATTGACGAAACAAGCGAACGATTTGAATTTACATCCATAGATAAGGAAACGAAAATAGAAAAAAAAGAAGCGGAAAACTTAATTAAAAAAACTGTTTCTTCAAATGTAAAACTACTAACAACCAAGGAAATTTCGGAAGCAACTGGAATCAGTAGCAGAAAAGTTAATGCTTGGTTCGTTGATAATAAATTGATGTATAAGAAAGAAGAAGATTGGATTGCAACTAAAAAGGGCAAAGAAATTGGAGGCTATGAAAAGGCAGGTCAATATGGCAAGTTTGTTACTTGGCCAGAAGCATTACTTCCTGAAATTAAATAAATAAACTCAAAAGCAACCTTGTTTAATCAATTGAAAATTTATTAATCGTTTTCTTTGAGGCAAAACTTCATATCAAGTAAAGACACATGCAGGATATTATTCTAACTATTCAATCAGGAGGCATGCTTGAGTTTGAAAAAACAGGTATTTATCCTGAGTATTTATTGTTTCACTCACTGCAACTGCGCAGGACTTGGCGTTTCAAACAGCTAGGAGAAATACAAAATGGTGTTTTGAAAGTAAACGGTCAAATAGCCTTTCATTATTTTTATGATGAATCGGGCTGTAAAATGCAAACGGTAACAGATGGAGTTGTAATAGATGAATGGGAGGTTGCGGGAATTAAAATGCAAATGCGAGATTGATTGTGAACAAATAAAATTAAACATATATAAAACTATGGATACGCAGCAAGAAAGTATTATAAAGCATAGTAATGAAATCTTAGATTATCTTTTAAAATTTAAAGAGAGTCATCCCGCTTTTACCTTCTCCTTGAGGCAAAGAGATTTTGCAAAAACTGACGGTGTACAAAGATTAGGAGCCGGGCAATGGTTTCAGGGTTCTGACTATATTTATGTTCCCTTATTTAAAAAAGGAGATAGTGCTCGGAAAATAAAAACACTAGGTTTTACCATTGAATTTGACAAGGCAGGAAACATAACTACCAGTTCCATAACGATTTCCTTTAAATCGGGAATACAAAATGAAAACGAAATTACTTTTCATAGACGATTGGCCTCAAAAATAGGACTTGAACTAAATGAACAAAGTTTTGGAGATAAATATTTTGAAAATCCACAAGATGTTCATTCCAACCTAACTTATTTCATTACAGAAGTCAGAAATTATGCATTGACTTTGTTGGAAGAACTTGAATTAGGTAAGGAATATATTTATAGCGAAAGTGATTTTCAAAAATATCTTACTAAAATTAATGAAATTAAAGTGGGTTTATTAACTCCAAAAAGTGACCTAAATTATTGGGTTTTCCAAGGTAGCCCTACAATATTTGATATGGTTGGTGCATTAGAAGCTAATGCTATTAGAACTTGGACTGTAAGCTCTCATAAGAGCAAAATAGTTGTTGGCGATAAAATAATTTTATGGTTAACTGGAACTAAATCGGGTTGTTACGCCTTGGGCAAGGTAGCTTCTCCTGTAACTAATATGAAAGAGGAAGAAACAGAAATGCATTTCTACCTGAACCCAACTAAACAAGTTGATAATGATCGTGTATCAATTGAAATAGAGCATAATTATTTTAACAATCCTGTTTTATGGGAAACAATTAAAGACGACAAAGTTTTTAATGACTTTAAAGGAGGAAGTCAAGGAACTAATTTCACCTCTAATAAGGAACAGTATGAAACAATAATAGACCTTGTTAATTCAAATAAGGTGGGTGCTTATTCTGCTGTAAAAAAAGTTTTAGATCCTAAAAAGTTAAAGTCATTCCTAGAAATTTTAAGAGATTTCGTAAAAGAAAACGGAACTCTTCCCTATGATGAGAGGATAAGTTTTAATGTTAGGAAAAATAAAAACAGATTAGTATTCTTGATTGGTAATCGGTATTCTCTCTGTATCGAGAAAAAGCAAAACAAAACAGCGTTGTCCTTTATCTCAAAAGATGCTTTTAATGAGGAATCAGAGATTTTTAATAATCATAAAGGTGAAATTGATGCCTATTGGAATTTTGTAGACAATCTAGAAGAATATAAAAGTCAAATTAATGAAAGCTTTTTGATTCAATTAGATAGATTTAATAAATGCCCTGCCAGAAAATATACTAATCAAGATTTCATCAATGATGTTTATCAAATAAAACAAAGTGCCATGGAAAACATGAAGCCAATATCAACTTTTCCACTTAATCAAATTTTATACGGGCCTCCTGGTACAGGGAAGACTTATAATACTATTTTGGAAGCTGCAAAAATCCTAACGGGTAATGAAAACATTGATTATACTGACGCCCTAAAAGTTTTTAATGACAATTTGAACAATCAAATAGAATTTATAACCTTCCATCAAAATTATAGCTACGAAGATTTCATTCAAGGAATACGCCCTGATACAGAAAACGGAAAAGAACTCAGTTTTGAAAAGAAAGACGGTGTTTTTAAAAGAATTGCTGATCGAGCATTGGAGAATATAAACTCATCAAAAAAGCAACCTGAAGAACTTATAAACGAAGCGCTATTTGATAGAGCATTAGAAGAATTTAAAGAAAGTGTTTTAGACTCTGAAGATAATTTCAAAATCAATGAAACAGCGTACATTTTTGAAACTGAAAAAGATGCGTTTCGTTATACAGGAGAAAAATGGGGTTATGTTAACGGTTTAAGAATGAAATTTGTAGACCTAAAAGAATTTTATCGAAATAATGTACATAGTAGAAAGGACGTTAAATCATTAACTTCAATTTCTGGTTTAGCTAAACAACACGCTACTTATTACTATCTAGTTTACGAACAAATTTTAAAGCACATTCCCAAAAAATTAGAAGAGCAAATTAAGATAGAGCGTAAAAATTACGTTATCATTATTGACGAAATTAATCGCGCCAATATATCTAGAGTTTTTGGGGAGTTAATCACCTTGATTGAAGAAGACAAGCGTTCCGATGGAGACATTCCACTGCGTGTGACCTTGCCATCAGGAGACCCTTTTATGGTGCCTTCAAACCTGTATATTATTGGTACGATGAATACGGCGGACAAATCTATTGCTTTATTGGATATTGCTTTAAGAAGACGTTTTGAGTTTATCCCGATGTATCCGCTATATGAGGGACTTGAAAAACCAATTCATGATGCTGAACTACTTAATAAAATAAATGATGCTGTTCTAATTAGAAAAAATCATGATTTTACAATAGGTCATGCCTATTTTATGGGAAATGAATATTCATTACAAAATACCCTAAACAAAAAAGTGATTCCTCTATTGTTGGAATATTTTATGAATGACGAAAAGGAAGTAATGGCTATATTACAAGCAGCTGGAATAAAAATTGGCGGTTGGCCATTAAAAATGATTTGGTAAATGATCAATCTCTTTGAATATCAAAATAAAGCAGACTTCCCTGAAGAGCATTTCGAAAATCTCGAAGTATTCCTGGATGATATTTGGAATAAACGAGAAAAATCAAGCTATTACAATGAGGATGAAAACCGGGAAGAGGTACAGCACTTCTTGCAGTTTATGCATAAATCAAATCAATTAAAGTCCAATAAGTATGTTGGTGTCATACATTTTGCAGATCAAACCATAAATCTGTTACCTAAGATTTTTCATGACACCGCCAAAGAGGCCTCAAAATACGATGTAAAAGCAATTAATGCACACGTATTATGGTGGTTGAGTTATTGCAGGAAATTAAAATTTCCTAATTATCAAACAGGGTTAAACAACGAGCAAGCAGATTTTTTTGAAATACTGATTTATCTTTTCAGTAAATACACCAAAGAGCTTTTGAGTTCTTCTATTTATCAAAAATATGTTGAGGTCGAAAATGAACTTTCATTTGTTAAAGGCAGGATCGATTTTGACAGTTATATTACGAACAACCTCTCTAGAGGAAGAAATCATAAAGTAAGTTGCGTTTATGATTCATTTGAAATGGACAATAATTTCAATCAATGTATCAAACAAGTTACAAAACTCCTTCTGTCAGCTACAAAAGACAATCAAAACAAACGTAATTTATATGATATCCTTTTCCTTTTAGATGAGGTTAGTGATGCAGCTATATCAGCAGATGAATGCAGGAAAATAGTATTCAACCCCATGTTTACGAGCTTTGATACCGTTAGAGACTACTGCCTGTTGTTTCTGGAAAACAGCGTTTCTTTTAATTATAAAAGTTCATTAAAACTGTTTGCGTTTCTTCTTCCAATGGAATATGTTTTTGAAGATTTCCTTTTTGGTTTTATAGATAGAGAGGTAGAGGGTGTTAATCCAAAAGGGCAGGCAACAGGAACGCATTTAGATGAAGCTAAGGCATTTGGTCTAAAGCCTGATTTAATACTTGATTTAGGCCACAAAAAGATAATTGCAGACACCAAGTACAAAATGGTTTATGCAGATTCAAATGACAATAAAAAAGGAATCTCGCAACCGGATTTATATCAGATGTTAGCCTATGCCGTCCGATTTAAGATAACAGACATCAAATTATTTTATCCTAAAACTATTCTCTCAAACGGGGATACAAATCATAACTCAATTCAAATCAAGGATGCTCTGGCAGATGATACTTCTATAAATATAGAAGCATATAAATTGAGTATTATAGATAAGAATATTACTTCGGAATCTCTTACTAATTGTAAAAGGCTATTTGATGATTTTGAAGAACTTAGATTAAAATTAAGGAAAGAGTTGTACGAAATTTTATTTGAGTAAAATTCTGGATACTTAAGAGCATCATCACCCTATATTATTCCTGATATTAGTACTGCCTTGTCCGTGATTACTAGTATAACTGTTTAGTTTAAAATTAGTACTTGTGATACAAGTTTATTAAAGCTACCTCTGTGCGGTTGTTTTTTTATGAAATATCACTAAAAGTGGGTATAGAAAAATATTTTTATTGTCAGTACGTTTGCGATCGTTAAAAATTACAAAAATCAGTTACTGCCTTAGTCTTCAAATATCTTAGCAGGTATTTATCTCTAAATTTTACAACCTAAAAAACAAATGTATACACAGATATTGGTTAATGACTTTTTGTATGTAAGTTTACAAATGTTAAATAAAACTAAAATTAGCTACTAATTTAAACTTTGTAAACTCTGAGCAGAAATTTATCTTGATATATTAAAAACTTAAACCTAAAACATGGATACAAATAGTAAATTAACGATTGAGTTAAAAAGTCATTTTTTAAGACTTTACAGTATTGCCTTATCGGATGATAGATTTGATATTTTGGAGCTTCAAATGCTATATCGTTTTGGTGAAGACAGGGGTATTCGTAAAGAGGAACTTGATAAATTATTTCTAAATCCAGCAAATCATACTTCAGATATAATAGAAGATTTAAATACCAAAATAGAATACTTATATGATTTAACAAGTATGATATTAGCGGATGGCAAGGTTGAAATTGATGAACTCAATGCCCTTAAAAAATATTGCAGAAAATTTGATTTTCTAGATGAAAATATTGACGAGTTAGCAGATTACCTTATTGATAGTGTTCAAAAGGGAACTAAGAAAGATGAAATAATTAATCAGTTAAATTCTTAAATATGAAATCTCTAAAAAATTTATTTAGTACAAAAAAAATAGATGTTGTAGAAGACATTGCTGTAGAAGATAATATTGAAGATAGGGAGCAAATAAGAATCACTTACTATCAGAGTGGATTCGCAGCAAGCATAAAAGCTTCAGGAAAACCAATCGTCTTGAAGACTTGTTTTCAGAATTTACACAGCACTTTTTTAGACCAATGTAGAAAGCAAGTATCGGAACAAGTACGACTAAAACAACCTTTTAAAGAAGAACAAGAAAGAAAGAGAACGGAATTGAAAAAACGGGAAACTGCAGTTGGTATTTATGAATCAAAGGAGCAGGAATTCATTACTTTAATAAGAGATATCAAACATGATATTCGCGATGTTAAAATTAACCCGGGACAGCATGATATAAACGATGGTAAAGGAGCAAAAGCACGCTTTGTTATAGGATTGTTTTTACTTCTACCAATAACGCTTTACTTATTAGTTTTCTATATATCTGCATCCTATTCCGCCTTTTTTAAAATATTTTCAGATGATAGCCTTACTGCTGCTATTTTTGATGCTGATGCACTTACAAATTCATTTAATGCTAGCTGGTTAGAAGGCGTATTAGTAACAACTATTCCATTCGTTTTTATGGGGTTGGGCTTTGTAATCCATATGGTACAAAAGGGAGAAGGAAAAATAAACGTATTAAGAATTTCAGGATTGTATTTGTTGACTTTTCTCTTTGATGCATTGCTTGCATATCAAATTGAAAAAAAGATTTATGAATTCAATAAAGTGCTGGATTCACCTCAATATAATTTACGAATAGCTCTAGGAGAAGCAGAGTTTTGGATGATAATTTTTGCAGGTTTCGTTGTATACGTAATCTGGGGATTAGTTTTTGATTTTGTTATGAAAGAATATGAAAATCTTGACGAAATAAGTGTATTTATTAAGGGGAAGCAAGATGAACTGGCAGATGTTTTAGCAGAAAAATTAGAGAACTTCAATAAAATCACTGAATTTGCTCAAAAAGTTGTTGAGACAAATGGAGTAATTTCAGAACTACAAACTAAGATAGATGGATTTGTCTTTCCAGTGAAGGAATACGAGCTTTATCATAATCAATTTAAAGAAGGATGGTATCAGGCTATCGGAACTCAATTAGCTTTAGCCCATAATGAAAAATCAGAATTATACGAAAGTTGCGACTTACTTTCAGATAAACACTTGAAAGACTTGAGCATAATTACAGACGATATTCAATTCTTAGAAAATTCTCAAAATTAATAACCATGAAAAAAAGTATATGTATAATTATGTTGACTGTGGGGACTGTTATTACCATTTCTTGCAAAAAGGAAAAGGGTGAGAAGGTAACTAAAGACACATCGAATAATATTAATCTTAGTATACTTCTCGATTTGTCTGACAGGATCAGTCCTCAAAAATATCCAAACCCAACGATGGAATATTACTTGCGAGATGTAGGCTATATAAATTCTGTTTCACAAGCTTTTACAGACCACCTGAGGAAGAAGAAAGTAATAACGATAGATGATAAAATGCAACTTTTTTTCGAGCCAGCTCCTCTTAATAGTGAAATAAACTTGCTTTCAAAGAACCTTAAAGTAGATTTCAACTCTAAGAACATATCAAAAGAAAGCATAGGAAATATAAAGAGCATTTATTCAACTGATCCATTAAAGATTTATAAATTAGCAATCCTAGATAGCAAATATATTGGATCTGATACTTGGCGATTCTTTAAAGGTAAAGTAGATGACTATTGTATTGAAGATGGGTATCGCAACATTCTAATTGTATTGACTGATGGTTATATTTTTCATAACGACACTAAGATGAAAGAAGCAAACCTGACTACGTACCTTACTCCTAAAGTTATATCTGAAAACAATCTGAATTCTTCAGATTGGCTAGAGCAGATCACTGAGAGAAAATTGGGGTTTATTAAAGCGAATAAAGATTTATCAAATCTTGAAATATTAGTGCTTGGTATAAATCCAAATTCTAAAAATGCATACGAAGAAGATGTAATTAAGACCTACTGGAGCAATTGGTTTGACGCGATGAAAGTAAAAAAATATGTCATTAAAAATGCCGACTTGCCCTCTAATATGGATAAAATCATTAAAGATTTTATTTCGAATAAAAATTAAGAACAGATGGTTGCCCTCATGATAAAGAATAATCCACTCTAAAAAAAATGAAATTATTTTTGAGTAAAATTAATAGAACAGTCTTCTTTATTATTTTTCTATTGTCTTCATGGACGACAGTTTTAGCACAAGTTAAACTAGTGTCTTGGAATATTCAAAACTTCGGAAAATCAAAATCTGCAGTTGAAATAAACTTTATAGCAAATACTTTAAAGAACTACGACATTATTGCTATACAGGAAGTGGTAGCTGGTTACGGTGGCGCACAAGCAGTAGCTAGACTGGCCGATGAACTTAATCGAAAAGGAGTAAAATGGGATTATGTTATAAGTGATCCTACATCTAGCACTCCATACAAAAAGGAACGGTATGCTTTTATTTGGAAAACAGCGCATATAAAGAAAATGGGAAGAGCATGGCTAGAAAAAAAATACCATTTAGAAATAGACAGAGAGCCCTTTTATTGCACTTTCGAATATAAGAAAAACAAATTTACAGTCGTTAATTTTCATGCTATTACCAAAAGTCAACAGCCTGAAACTGAAATAAAGTATTTTAAATTTTTACCAGCGATATATCCTGACCTAAACCTCTTGTTTGTAGGCGATTTTAACTGTCCCCAATCACATACCGTTTTTAATCCATTGAGGAAAATGGGATATCAGTCTATTCTGGTGAACCAGAAAACTTCGTTGAAACAACAAGTGAAAAACAACAAACACCTGGCTTCTGAATATGACAATATGTTCTATAACACCTCCAAAGTTAACCTCCTTAATAAAGGAATAATCTCTTTTTACAATAATTTCAGCTCTTTAAAAGAAGCCAGAACGATTTCGGACCATATCCCAATTTGGTTTGAGTTTTCATTAAATTAAGATTACCCCATCAACTGCGGATTTGTGCATAAAACAGAAGGTGCTTTTTGAGACTTTTGAAGAACTGGGATCAAAATTAAGGAAAGAGTTGCCCGAAATTTTATTTGAATAAAACTCAGGACGCTTAAAAGCATCCTCATCCTTTGCTGTTGCTGAAATTAGTAATTTCTCGCCAGTAATTACTACTAGAACTAATACTTAGTTTAAATTATCCGTTCTGATATAAGTTTATTAAAGCTACCTCTGGGCGGTTTTTTTTATTAAATATCACTAAAAGTGGGTATAGGAAATGCAAAATAAATGATCGTATTTTGTTAATATTAGTATTAAGTTACTTGTTAATTTAGAAGACAAACTTTTTTTGTTTCATTAACAAAGTTCTAGACACACATTTGGTTAGTCTTCGTCATCTTATATTCAGTTAATAATTATAATAATAAATCTAAAGGATGCAGTACATCAACCCTATCGAAATTTTAGACTTATCCAAGGCTACAGATATTAGTAGTATAGACAACGAAAAAATAAAAAAAAACAGAAAAAGATTATTTGCTGATATTGAATTATCAGATGGTGAAGTCTATGATTATTATGGCGTTAAATTATCAAAGGGAGATTGTGAAAGGGTTATTGATGATCTTGCGAATCCAACTAATAAAGAATTCTATTTGTATTTATCGAATAACAGGCAGTTAAATGAGTTTTTAATAAATGGAAATGATTCTATCTTTAATAATTTTAAACATGATAGCATTTTTAAACTTCCTGACTTCATAACATTCATTAGTCCATATTTCACTCCCAAATTTGATCATACACTTTTTATTGCTTTTAAAAACAAAAACATTAGTCACTTAAAAGCAATATTAAAAACTGATTTCTTTATTTCACAATCAGATGTAAACACTGCCTTTAGAACTCTTACTAATGATCTACAAAATAAAATTAGTGAAATTAATGAAATAAGAAAAGATATAAAAAATGAAGAGAGTAATTATGATGAAGACGATATTCATAAAGTACTTGAAACTGTAAAGGATTATTTTCCGTCAGAATTACTCAATTGCTTACCTCAATATTTTAATAGTCAAATATTAAAAATAGCAAAGTCAATAAATTTTCTTTCTAATTCAATTTGGGATGCTTTTGACACAACTCAAGTTCCAAACGATTTAACAAAATATTTACTTACATTAAATATAAGCGGTTTAGAAAGACCTGTTTTTGAAAAAAACTATAAAATAATAAAAAAGAAGAACGACGAGAGAATTGAACAAGAAAAGCATGGTCCTGTTTTAAAAAAGTATGCATCATTTATCATAGAGTCAAAAATTAAAATTGAAGGTGTAAAAAACAAAACCATTACGCCAGCACAGTTAAAAATTTGGATTGAAAACAATCTTAACTTTACTGTTTTAAATAATTTAGATGCTGTCTTCAATGAAATTAAATCTCAAATTGCAATAACTTTAAAAATTTTATCGGTAGAAGTATATAATAAATATTCTGATGTAGAATGTTCAATTTACTTAATAAATAAGGCTAACAACATAAATAGTATTGACCCCTCTTTTAAGGAAATTATTAAGAATGCAAGTAACGATTTACAAAAAATAAAGAGAGAAAAAGAAATACGTTTACTACGTAATTTACAATTACCAAAAAATGTTGAACGTTCATTCACATCAACAAGCCCTCCCAGCTCTAATAATAACGGAATTATATGGCTATTTGTAGCGATGGTGTTTATTGGTGTAATGGTTAGTTTAGGTTCGGAAAAAGACACAAATAATTATGCTTCGGATGAAGTTTATCCAATTGATACTGTTGCAGTAGATACTGCTTCGGTAGCAGTAGACATACCAGCCATAAGAGATTATGATGAAATCTATAATGACACTATTGATACAGCTCAAGAATATATACCAAGCCCTTATTTAGGAAACCAATTAATGAATGGTGCATCTCCATTAGATGATTGTTTTGGGAAAGGTCTGTACAATGGGCGGGCTACTTTAACTATAAAAAACGGGGGTTCTTCAGATGCCATAATTTGCTTATATAGTATTTCAGATGATCGAACAATAAGGAATGAATATGTACAAAAAGATTCAAATTTCAAAATGTCAAACATTTCCCAAGGCAATTATAAAATTAGAGTATTATATGGTAATGACTGGAATCCAAATTTAACAAATAGCTGCGGTAGTACTGGTAATTTTGAAAATAACGTTAATTTTTCAGAATTTGATAGCACAGACTATTTTGAAGACAGTGATCGTGGTCATACCGTCGCAACAATTACACTCTATACCGTAGAAGGAGGGAATGCCTCTTCTTCATCAATTGACCAATCAACTTTTTTTAAAAAATAAAAAACAATAAAATGCAAGAAATTAAAAAAGCAACTGTAAAAGTACCTCAAGTTTATCTAGATTTTATGAATCAAATATTTGAAATTGAGAAAAAGTCGACAAACTTAACTGAAGAAAATTCAATTTATAGAAATGTGAATAAGCTAAAAGGAATCTTTGAAGAAGAATTTTTTAAGGGTAGCTCAACTATTGGGCTTACTTATCATAACCCATTAGGAGAGACATATTCAGATACTCGAACTGATTGTGAGGCTACAATTGCAGGTACCGAAGTAGTGAATTTAGAAATTATAGAAGTGATAAAACCGATAATCTTTTTTTCTTATCAAGACAATGAGAAAGTATTAAAAATAATTGCTCAGCAAGCTGTAGTTATCGTTAAATCAAAAAATATAAATCAAGACATATAATGGAAAATACAATTAACTACGGCATTGACTTAGGAACTACTAACAGTGCAATTGCAAAATTTATAAAAGGAGAAGTAATTGTTTTCTCTAATCCTCAAGATTATGGAAGAATCACTTTACCCTCAGTGGTTGCATACAAAAAAGATAAAATTACGGTTGGAAATAAAGCCAAAGAATTTCTAGAAAAGGACCCCAAAAGTGTGGTCGGAATTTTTAAAAGGAAAATGGGAACTTCTGAAAGTTTTAAAATCAAATCAATAAATGAATCAAAAACTCCGATCGAGCTTTCTGCACAAGTTCTAAAAGAGCTGAAAACATTTGTAAATACAGGAGATGATTTAGACGCAGTAGTTTTAACCATTCCTGCATCGTTTGATACAATTCAGTCCAATGCAACTAAGGAAGCTGGGATGCAAGCAGGTTTCAAACAAGTGGTATTGCTTCAAGAACCTATAGCAGCAAGTTTGGCATATGCTAACATGAAAAAAGATCGTGAAATGAAAAATGGAAAGTGGCTAGTCTACGATTTAGGAGGAGGAACTTTTGATGTTGCTCTTATCGAAATTAAAGATGGTGAAATGAAAGTTTTAGATCATGAAGGAGACAACTTTTTAGGTGGTGCTGATTTTGATAATATGATAGTTGAAAAATTAGTTATTCCAAAAATTTGTGAAAAATATAGTTTTTCGAACTTAGAGAGTGAAATGAAAAGTGCGTCAGGAAAATACAATGCAAAATATTATGCCTTACTAAGAAGAGCTGAAGAAGCCAAAATTGCGCTATCGTCCATGACTTCATCTGAGATTATTGTAGATGGCTTCGAAGATGAAGATGGTAATGAAGTTGATATGGAAATTATAATCACTCGTTCTGAGTTTAATGACCTTATAAGACCTAATATTGATGGTACCATAGAGATGATTAAGGAAATTATTACGAGAAAATCATTAAAACCAATTGACATCCAATTTACGTTGATGGTAGGTGGTTCGACGTATGTTCCTTTTGTACGTAATCGCGTTGAGGAGGTTTTACAGATACCTGTAAATTGTGAAATAGACCCAACAACTGCTGTTGCTATTGGAGCGGCTTATTACGCAGCTACAAAACCCAAAGAAATTTTAGTAGAAAACACTAAGAAAAAAGAGACCTTAATTTCTATAAAATCATCCTATAATAAAGCCTCTAAAGAAAAAGAGGAATTATTTGCTGCTAGGATTACAGGGGATATTGAAGGTTTAAATTATCGGATTTTACGACAAGATGGAGGGTTTGACTCGGGATTAAAAAAATTATTAGAAAGAATTAATGAGGATTTACCTTTAGTAGAAGGAGCGTACAATTTCTTTAATCTAACCGTCTATGACAATTTAAATAATATAGTTGAAACGAATATTGATCCAATAGGAATAAATAGCGGTTTTGGTATTAGTGGTCAACCGATTCCAGAAGATATCTGCTTGGAAGTTGATGATTATGACAATCCGGGTCAGACTAGGTTGGTACCAATATTCCAAAGGAATACGATTTTACCATCAAAAAAAACATTAACATACCCTTTAAATAAATCAGTAATAAAAGGAAGTACCGAAGATGTGATTAGAGTCAATGTTTTAGAAGGGTCAAGCTTGGCATTACCAGAAGCTAATAAAGTTATTGGGTACATGGAAATTACGGGAAATATGCTAAAAAGAGATGTTTCAAAAGGTTCTGACATAGAAATCACAATAACAATATCCGAATCTAGAGAGTTGAATGTATCGGCATACCTCAATATGGCGGATCAAGAATTTAAAGAAATTTTTAATCCAAAAGAAAGGCATACTTCGGTAAAATTTTTAAAAGAACAAGTTGTCGAATTAACTGCAAAATTAAATTTAGAAATTGAAGAAGCTACTGAAAAGGAAGATTATGAAGCTGCTGGAACTCTTAGTAAGTTGAAAAAAGAAATGGAAATAGTTTGCAATGAAACTGAGAATCTAAAAAGCGATGACGTTACTGACAAACGTTATCAATTAGAAGATAAAAAAAGAAAAATTGCCAAAGAAATAGATAGTGCGACAAAAGACAAAAGAATTCAAAAAGTTAAAGTCCTATATTATAAAGTTAAAGAGGAATGCAATGAAATGTTAGACAAAAATGGTAACGACCACGAAAGAAAAACATTTAATGATATTGTTTTGCAAGAGGAGGCCTTTTTTTCTACCAATAGTCCTATAAAAATCCAAGAAAAATCAGATGAAATACACAGTATTTTATCCCGTATTAAATGGAGAACTCCTGATTTCTTAATGAACATTTTTCAATGGTGTAAAAAAAATCAGACCAGGATGAATGACCAAACTCAAGCTCAAAGTTTAGTTGAAGCTGGTAATTTTGCAGTAGAAAGCGAAAACTGGGAAAGATTATCAGACATAACTAGTGGTTTGTTAAATTTAATGCCACAAGGAGCAGAAAAAGAGGCTACTACAAGAATAGGATTTGGTAATTAAAAAGTAAAAAAAATGAAAAATCAAGAATTTAAAAAATTTCTTTTTAGATCTGCAGTCATGACAATGGCATGTGATGGACACATTGCAGATGAAGAAGTTTCAGAAATAGAAAATATGGTTTTGAATGAAATCTATTTTATGGGACTTGATTATGAGGACCTACTAAAAGATGGACTTGACAATATAAAAATAAAGGGAAAACTTGCCATAAATCAATATTTACAAGAATTAAACAGTATTGAATTAAATGAGCATCAAGAAATATTGCTCATAGAAGTGATATTAAAAATTATTGAAGCCGATAGTAAAATTCAAACTGCTGAAATAAAATTTCTGCAATTGGTGAAATCTAAATTAAAAATAGAGGAACAAACATTGATTGTGAAATTCCCAAGACAAATTGATTATCTCATAGATTTTAATAATTATGGTTTTAACGATGTGTTTATGGAAGAGATTGAACTAAGTAAAGCCAAATAAATAATAAGGGAATGTAAGACTTAAACTCTCCTTAGGGATTACCCTCCGGAGTTTTTTTGTTTTAATAAATAGCTGTAACCGATATGTGCTAATCCTTCTAAAAAGACCCTATCTTTAACTTTCTTTATCAAAACGAAAAAGAGATGTTTTTGATTGAAAGTTAATTTTTGTTCGCTCTCCGTGATCAACAGAAAAGGCGCGGTCGTAGAGCTATTACATGGAACCATTTCAACTATTATTTTTCGGCTAGTTTCCTTAAAGGAATTTTAGTATTAAAAACCTCGTCCATTGCCTCTTTGGTTTCATCATAATTTACTTGATAGTAATCATTTAGAGTTTTCATATCTGTATGACCATTAATGGAGGCTATTAGCTTTTGCCTTCACAGTAGCACCGAAAACCTCTAAAGAAATTTAGGGGTTTTTTTACGGCATTTTTTCAACTAAACTTTCTAGAAATTCTAATACTTGGTTTGAGAATAAATCAATAATCTTCATGAAAGTCAAGTCTGTAATAAAAGAGATTTCAGGCAATTTATATACCCTTCAATGTAATTGATAAAAATGTTACGTTCTTATTGTTAAGAACTTATGGTTATAGAACCAAGTTGGCTATATAATGAAATGAATAAATAAGGATATGAAAAATAAAAAGACACTTTTGTTTAGCATAATTAAAAAAGGACTCGCTCATAGTAACCCAGCTTTACTTCGAATTATTTTTGATACTGAATACACCAAAATAGACTTTGGCTTTACCACCAAAGAATCTATATAAAAAAGGAGGGGCAGAATGGAGCAGAATACTTCTATAGAAATAAAAGAAACTGGGAAGCACTATGTATTAACTTAAGCTATTGGTATTCCAATCAATCCAGAGTATCATTATTTTGAAGCTAAAAAAGAATGGCACTATTTCTCTTTATAATTGCTAGCAATTCCTTAAACCGATTGCACCATAAACATTATCGAAATCAGAAACGGCTCACGAAACGATATAAACTATTATGATATCGATTTGAAAATTGACAAGGGTCTGGAAATTTTGGAATAACAAGATAATGTACTTTGATGGTTTTTAATACAAAGTGACACTCAAATAAAAATAAAAACAATTAGCGTTACAAAACTTTTTCAATCAATTATCTACAAAGTACTAGAAGTTAAGATCAAGTTTTTATAAAATTCATGGGTAAAGTGCATTCGCAGTTGTCATCTTAAAACAAATTCTATCTAAATAAAGACGTATTCTATCCGTATTGTAAGCATATTAATTTGGATTGCTTTTCTTTAAAAAAGTAGTTTTTTTTCTGGTTTTTTGTGAAATCTACTTTTAAAAAATTATTACTTACAACAATAAATATTCTAAATAATATTTTTTTTAAAAACCAATATCGATATATACTTCTGATATTTAATTTTACATATTATTTTGAGGATTATTTTATAATGGTAGACCTAGTTTACAAGTCTTTCTGTACTAACTTTAGCTGAAGTACACTTGCACGTTGATTAGGTACAAGAATTGTTTTTGAAAGCGCTTTTTATTTCCCTGATCGTATGGAACTTTAACCATAAATCTAATTTGATTTTTGATAGTAAACATTCTCGGTAAATTTAAAAAAAAGAGCTAGAATTTGGTTTTACGTTCAACCAAATTCTAGCTCTTTTTTTTAAGTTCGAATATTTTAATTTACATCAATTTTATCTTTTCCTGGTGCTGTTCGCTGGCAACATAAATTGTTAATCCTATAACTAGTACAGCAGCGGTTATACCAAGGAAAATAAGTACTTCGTTATTTGACTTTAGCCTATAGTTTTCGGCTAAAGTTCTTTCAAAATCAAAATTTTTCGGTACTGTTGTATAATTTCTAAAGTCTATCATTTTTTATAATTTTAATGTTATCTGTTCCCTCTGTGTCTATCAGTATAAATTCATAAACACAATTTCTTTGTATTCCTTGATACATAAATTGGTGGGTTATACAGTCAGTCCGAAAGCCTTTTCCTTCCATCCAAAAAATATTAAAAACATTGTTGCCGCTTGGCACATAAATTTCCTTAATGATAATATGGTTTTTATGGAAATGTTTATCTAAAAAGGCTCTTTCT
The DNA here is from genome assembly GCF_052113685.1 of Flavobacterium sp. W22_SRS_FP1. NCBI lineage: Bacteria > Pseudomonadati > Bacteroidota > Flavobacteriia > Flavobacteriales > Flavobacteriaceae > Flavobacterium > Flavobacterium sp. W22_SRS_FP1. The sequence goes on along the minus strand of NZ_JBGQOE010000036.1, from coordinate 207 downwards.
TGTCTTAATTTAGAAGCTTTAAGGTTATTGTGTTTAATCCGGTTTTGAGGACGGGCAAATTTCTGGGATATTTTTTTAGGATAAAATATCTCACCTGTCAGAGGGTCTTTTAGTGTGATTGGTTCCATACTATGAACTTATTTTATTGTTATCTAAAATGCGTTCTATTGTCGCAACCTCATATAAGTATACATCACCTAACCTTGT